>NZ_JBFUKJ010000033.1:0-38870 GCF_056400905.1 Cellulomonas sp. P4_H12 | reverse complement strand
GCGCCGGAGTCGCTGCCCACGCCCGCGGATGCGCTCGCCGCGCTGGTCGGCCCCGACCGGGCCGCGCAGGTCCTCGCGGCGCTGGCGTCCGCGGCACGGCTCGCGCCCGTCGCCCCGAGCCCGTACCTCAACTTCCTCGGGGTCGAGCCGGCCTGGCAGGGTCGTTCCGTCGGGCGTCGGCTCGTCGAGGCCGGCATCGCTGCGGCCGGCGACGCCGGGACGTACCTCGCGACCACCGACCCGCGGAACCTGCCGTTCTACGAGCGGCTCGGCTACGGTCCGGTCGGGACGGTCCGGCTGGCCGGCGACGGCCCGCTGCTCACGGTGCTGCAGCGAGCTCCGCGAACCACATGACCGTCTCGCCGTACGCGCGCCGGTCGAAGCGCTCGAGCGGCGCGGCCCACGTGGGCTCCGGCGTGCGCGACGAGCGCTCGACCACCACGACGGCCTGGGGGGACAGCGCCCGCGCCACGCCGGCGAGGACGCCCCCGAGGTCCTCCTCCGCCAGGTCGTACGGAGGGTCGACGAGCACGAGGTCCCACGGCGCCGGCGGCACCCGCTGAGCGAAGCGCTCCGCCTTGTCGGCGACGACCGTCACGCGGTCGGCCAGGGCCAGCGCGGCCACGTTGCGGCGGCACACCTCGACGGCGTCCCGGGCGGCGTCCACGAGCGTCACGTGCTCCGCGCCGCGGCTGGCCGCCTCGATCCCGAGCGCACCGGACCCGGCGTACAGGTCGAGCACGCGGGCGCCGTCGACGACGTCGAGGTGCTCGAGCCGGGAGAACAGCGCCTCGCGGACGCGCTCGCTGGTGGGTCGGGTGCCCGCTCGCGGCACCGCGAGCGTGCGGCCACCGACGGTGCCGGCGACGATGCGGGTCACTTGCGGACTCCGGCCCGCTCCTGCATCTGGTCCTGGGACTCCATGAGGCGGTCCATCAGCGACCCGGTGCGGATCGACGACGCGATCGCCACCGCGATGACCGACAGGATGACCTGCACGTACAGCAGGATCGGGTTGACGGTGCGCAGCAGGACGGCGATCCAGACCGGCAGCAGGCCGAGGACGACCAGGTCCGGGCCGCGCGCGAGGACGGTTGCCACGCCGGTGGGCAGCGCGCCCATGGGCGTCGAGACGAGCGCACCGCCCCAGTCGGGCGCCGGGCGGTACGAGGCGCGCACCGCCGCCGCAGCCCACACCGGGGTCGACGCGAGCCCGAGCGCGATCCAGCCCGGCACGTCGGAGGCCCACCGGCCGACCGCGGCGAAGGCGACGAGCGACCAGAGGGCCATGGCCGCGGCCGGCACGACCATCCGCAGCCGCCGCACCGTCTTGGCCTCGATCGGCAGCAGGCGGTCGAGGATCGGCGCCATCTCGGCGCGTCGCGCACCCTCGCCGGTCGCGCTCATGGCGACGTAGCCGGCCACCAGCAGGCCGAGGAGCACGCCGAACGGGCTCGCCAGCTCCGGCACCGTGCTGACGAGCACGGGCACCAGCGCCGCGACGCCCAGCTGGACCACGTGCCGGGCCGATCGGCGCAGGACGGCGAGGTCGGCGGTGATCAGCGCGGACGCGGGCCCGCGCGCGGTGCTCAGCGGCGAGAGCCAGCGCCGGACAGGGGGCGCGGCGCCGTCGGTCAGGGCGCGGCCGAGCTCGCGCGAGTCCATCGACACCACGGCGCCGACGGCCTGCGTCGCGACGGAGCCGCTCTCGCGCAGGGTCCGCTCGGGCATGCGGCCGAGCCGGTGGTCGACGAGGAACGCGAGCCCGACGACGACGACGGCCAGGAACGCGAGCAGCCACCACGGCGGGCCGGGCACGGCGTCGACCGACCAGCCGGCCAGCGACAGCGCGACCGCGGCGACCGGGGCCAAGAACAGCAGCACGTCGCCGACCAGCGCGATCGAGCGCCGCGACACGCTCGCCGACTGCCCGACCGCCGCGAGCAGCACGATCCCCGCGGCCACGACCGCGGCGGTGCCGGCGACCCGCACCACGCGGTGCCCGGCGTCGGCCAGCAGCCCGGCGTCGAGGAGCGCGACGACGACGGCACCGACGAAGCCGGCGAGCAGCGGGAGGCGCCGCGCCGCGGGGCGCAGGAGGCCACGCCGGTCGACGGGCAGCCCCAGCCACCAGGCGGCCTCGGCGCCGCCCGACCCGACCGGACCCAACCGACCGGCGAGGGACAGCAGCACCCCGGCGAGCGCCACGAGGATCACGACGACCAGCGTGGCCAGGCTCAGCGAGACCGGCGCCTCGACGTCCGGCGCGGGCGGCAGCGCGACGCGCATGGCCTGGGCGGCGCCGAGCGCGATGCCGATGCTGATCGCGATGCTGATGACGGCGTAGTACACGCTCGAGAGCAGCGAGCCGATGCTCGCGCCGCCGCGCGCGTTGGCCGCCTGCGAGGTGAACCGGCGGATGCTCTTCGCCGACGGGATCGCACCGACCTCGAACGGCTGGACGGCGGGCTCGTCGTCGTGCGGGACCTCGGTCACGGGTTCTCCCGCGAGATGAGGTCGGCGGCCTGGTCCGTGGGCAGCAGGCGGGTGACGTCGTCGGCCACGTGCACCGCCCGGTCCGCGACCGCGCGCAGCAGGTCCGGGTCGTGCGTGGCCAGCAGCACGGCCCCGCCCGCCTTCTTCTCGGCGACGATCCGGTCCGCCAGCCGGTCGCGCATGGCCCGGTCGAGGCGCTGCTCCGGCTCGTCGAGCACCAGCAGCGAGCGCGGCCGCACGAAGCCGGCGGCGAGGAGCAGGCGGCGCCGCTGACCGGACGACAGGGCGACGGGCAGGGAGCGCGCGTGGTCGGTGAGCCCGAACTCGTCGAGCAGCCCGGCGACCACCTCCTGCGCACCGTGCACGCCGTGCCCACGGGCCGTCAGGTAGAGGTGCTCGGAGACGGTGAGCGCCGGGAAGTAGGCGTCGTCGTCGAGCACGCTGGCCACCTTCGTGCGGAAGGCGACCTCGCGCTCGTCCACGGGGGCGCCGAACACCTGCAGCGTCCCGCCCGACGGCTCCAGCAGCCCGATGACCGCGCGGAGCACGGTCGACTTCCCCGACCCGTTGGCGCCGACGAGGGCGATCACCTTGCCCGGCGCCAGCGTGAACGTCACGGGTGCGCACACGGGCGCTCCGCCGTAACCGACGAGCAGGTCCTTGGCGCTGATCACGGGCTTCGACACGTGCGTCAGGGTATCGGCGCCGGATGAGTGCTGCGGCACGCGGGGCCGCGTCAGCTCTGCCCGAGGAACTCCTCGCGCCCGTCGGCCAGCTGCGTCGCGATCGCGGCCTGCAGCGCGGGCCACGCGGCCAGCTCTGGATCGGCCTCGACCAGCGCCCGAGCGTCGTCGCGGGCCCGGTCGATGACCGCGCCGTCGCTGACGATCCGCAGGAACCTCAACGTGCCGCGCCGCCCCGACTGCGCGGACCCGAGCACGTCGCCCTCGCGGCGCAGCTCGAGGTCGACGCGCGCGAGCTCGAAGCCGTCGGTCGTCTCCGCGAGCGCGCCCAGCCGCCGGGCCGCGACGGTGCCCTCCGGCGCGTCCGCCACGAGCAGGCACAGCCCCGGCGCGCTCCCCCGGCCCACGCGCCCGCGCAGCTGGTGCAGCTGCGACAGCCCGAAGACGTGGGCGTCGAGGATGACCATGACGGTCGCGGCCGGTACGTCCACGCCGACCTCGATCACGGTGGTCGAGACGAGCACCGGGGTGCGTCCCGAGGCGAAGTCGGCGATCGCCCGGTCCTTCTCCTCGCTGGTCATCCGCCCGTGCAGGAGACCGACGGCCGCGCCGCCGAGCCGCGGGTCCGCACGCAGGGTCTCGGCCACCTCGAGCACGGCCCGCAGCGGCTTCTTGGGGGCGCGCTGCGCGGCGGCCTGCGCCTCGCCGACGGTGGCCGGCTCGTCGGCGACCAGGTCCACGCCGTCGTCGGCGTCCCCCGATCCTTCGGCGTCCTCGTCGATCCGCGCGCACACCACGAACGCCCGACCGCCCTTCTCGACCTCCTCGCGCACGCGGCTCCACGTCCGGTCCATCCACACGCGGTTGTCGGCGGGAACGACGTGGGTGGTGATCCCGCTGCGCCCCGCGGGCACGTGCCGGAGCTCGGAGGTCTCGAGCTCGCCGAACACCGTCATGGCGACCGTCCGCGGGATCGGCGTCGCCGTGGTCACCAGCAGGTGGGGCGCGTTCGCGGCCTTCGCCTGCAGCCGCCCCCGCTGCTCGACGCCGAACTTGTGCTGCTCGTCGATGACGACGAGGCCGAGGTCGGCGAACTGCACCGGGTCGGAGAGCAGCGCGTGGGTGCCGACGACGATCCCCGCCTGGCCGCTCGCCGCCTCCAGCAGGTTGGTGCGCCGCTCCGCCGCCGTCTGCGCGCCCGTGATGACCGCGACCCGCGTGCCGATCTCGGAGCCACCCAGCAGACCGCCCTCGGCCAGGTCGCCCAGCATCGCGCGCAGGGTCCGCACGTGCTGCGCGGCGAGCACCGAGGTGGGGGCGAGCAACGCCGCCTGCCCGCCGGCGTCGACCACCTGGAGCATCGCCCGCAGCGCGACGACCGTCTTGCCCGACCCGACCTCGCCCTGCAGCAGCCGCTGCATCGGGTGCGGCCGGGCGAGGTCGGCGGCGATCTGCTCCCCCGCGGCCACCTGTCCCTCGGTCAGCGTGAAGGGCAGCCGCGCGTCGAAGGCGTCGAGCAGCCCTCCCGCGCGCGCCGGCCGGGCGGTCGACTCCTCCCGCTGCGCGTGCGCGCGTCGGCGGGCCAGCTCCGCCTGCAGCACGAACGCCTCCTCGTACCGCAGCCGCGCCTGCCCCTTGCGCCAGTCCTCCTCGGTCTGCGGCACGTGCACCCCGCGCAGCGCCGACCACCGCGACGCCAGGTGCCGCTCCGCGCGCACCAGGTCCGGCACGGGGTCGGGCACGTCCTGCTCGGTCAGCGGGTCGAAGGCCTTGCGCACCGCCTTGCGGATCTTCTCCGACTCCAGGCCGGCGGTCGCCGGGTAGATCGGGATCGGCCACTCGGCCTCCTCGAGCGCGACCTCCTCGTCCACCTCGAGCCCGAAGATCGCGTAGACGGGGTTGGCCAGCTGCAGCCGCCCGTTGAACACGTTGATCTGCCCCGAGAACAGCCCGAGGCTGCCCGGCACCAGCCGCTTGAGGTGGTACTCCGCCGCCCCCCGGTGCGGCATGAAGATCACCAGGTCGAGCGTGCGGGTGCCGTCGGTGACCTTCGCCTCGACCCGCGGCTTGCCCGTCTTCATCGCGGTCTTGATCTCCGCGCCGCGCACGCGCGCGACCAGCGACACGTTGGCCCCGACCGCGAGGCTCGCGATGTCGGTGACCTCGCGCGAGTCCGCGTACCGCCAGGGGTAGTAGGACAGCAGGTCGCCCACGGTCTCCAGGCCGAGCCCCGCGAACTTCTTCTGGTCGGCCTCCGTCGCGGCCGTGAACCGCCGGTCCAGCGGCTCCACGACGGTGGGCACGCTGTCCGGGTACGTGAGCCGGTCGGCAGGGGGTCTGCGCGTCGCCACGGTCAGTCCAGCCCGATCACGAGCGCGGGGCCGTGCCCGGTCGGGCCGACGACCGTCGGCTCGACGCCCGGGTGCCGCGTCGCCAGGTGCGCGAGGATCCCGTCGACGAGGCCGTCGTCGGGCTCGTCGCGCAGCAGGACCGTCAGGCTCTCGGCCGGCGCGTCGCGACGCACCGCCACGAGCGCATCGGTCGCGTCGCGCGCCGACTGCACGGAACCGACCTCGACCTCGACCGCGTCGAGCCGGGCCAGCGCCGCCTCGGCCGCCGCCCGCCCCTCTGCCGTCGAGCCCGCGCCCGCGAGCGCCAGGGCACCCACCACGAGGCGGAGCTCGTCGCGGGCGTCGAGCACGTCGACGAGCACCCCGGGCACTGCGAACTCGCTCGCGGTGCCGATCGCGCCGGGCAGGAGCACCACGTGCGCGGCGCCCGAGTCCACGACCGCCCGCTCGAGGTGCACGGGCCGCACCGGCGCCTCGGGACACTGCACCACGGTCACCGCGCCCGTGGCGGCGTACCAGGACGCAAGCTCCGGCGCCGACGTGCACACGACGACGCCCCACCGCTGCGGTCCCCCGTCGATCGCCGACCCGCCCGCGTGCGCGCCCGACAGCAGCCGCACGAGCACCTGCTCGCGACGACCGAGGGCGGCGCCCGCGATCGCCGCCGCCGGGTCGTCGGTGTGGACGTGCACGTGCCACCAGCCGTCCCCGCCGACGACGGCCACGGAGTCCCCGACCGCGCCCATCCTGCGCCGCAGCTCGGCGCCGGTGTCGACCACGGGCTGCTCGTCGCTCACCAGCAGCATGACCTCGAAGGCGCCGCCCGACGCCTCCGTCGACCCGTGGTGGGCCGCCGCCGCCGGCAGCCAGTCGAGGGGCACGGCCACAGGGCGCTCGTCGGCGGCCGCCCGGGCCAGCGCGTCGAGCACGACGAGCAGGGCGCACGCGCCGGCGTCGAGCACGTGGGCCGCGCGCAGGACCGGGTGGACGGCACTGATCCGCCCGAGCGCGCGCAGACCCTCCGCCACCGCCTCGGCCGCCATGGTCGGCAGGTCCGCACCCGCGTCGGCGGCCGTCACGGCGGCGCCGGCGACCACGTCGGCGAGGGTGAGGACGGTGCCCTCCTGCGGCTCGACGGTGGCCTCCCGGGCGGCCCGGGCCGCGACCGTCAGGCACCGGGCCACGTCGCGCGCGCCGGCGTCGGACGGCAGCGCGCGGGCGAAGCCGGTCAGGTACTGGCTCACGATGACGCCCGAGTTGCCGCGGGCGGACAGCAGGGCCCCCCGCGCGAAGGCGCGCGCCACCTCGGGTGCGCCCGCGTCCGGCCCGACCAGGGACATGGCCTCGGTTCCGCCCGTGACGGTGAGCAGGACGTTCGTGCCGGTGTCGGAGTCCGCGACGGGGAACACGTTCACCGCGTCGATCCGGTCCCGGGCGGCGTCCAGCGCGGAGCATGCCGCGGCGGCCCACGCACGCACCGCCCCCGCGTCGAGCAGCTCCACCGCACCTCCGTCGTCCCCGGCCACCTCGGACAGCTCGCACAGACCGGCACTGCCGCCTGCCTGCGGCTGCGCAGCACCACCCTGCCTCATCGCACCCACATTTGGGCCGTCGTGCCCGATGGGCTAGTCTTGACCGGTTGCCCGGCCATGCTGGGCGCTGGTGGTGCCCCGTAGCGGCCCCCGAATCCTCCCCCGGAGTCGGCGTCGCTGGTGCGCTCCGACACATACTTCGCCGCACACGCGGCAGATGATCCGTACAGAGCAACAGGAGAAGACCGTGGCTGCCAACTGCGACGTCTGCGCCAAGGGCCCGAGCTTCGGGCACAGCATTTCGCACTCGCACGTGCGCACCAAGCGTCGCTGGAACCCGAACATCCAGCGCGTGCGTGCCGTCGTGGCGGGGACGCCCAAGCGTCTCAACGTGTGCACGTCGTGCCTCAAGGCCGGCAAGGTGCAGCGCGCGATCTGACGTACCCAGCATCATCCGAAGGGCCATGAGGTTGTCACTTCATGGCCCTTCGTCATGTCCGGATCCTGTGGCATGGTGACCTCCATGGTCGAGCAGCTGGACGAGGTGACGATCCGGGTCGCCACCGAGGGGGACGCAGCAGGCATCGCCCGGGTGCACGTGCGCTCGTGGCAGGAGGCGTACGCGGGCATCGTGCCCGACGCGTACCTGTCCTCCCTGGACCCGGACGAACGCACCGCCCAGTGGCGTCGCTACCTGCGCGAGGGGCCCACGGAGGAGATCCTCACGTGGGTCGCCGCCGTGCCGGACCGGCTGGTCGGCTTCGTCACCGTCGGGCCCAGCCGCGACGAGGACGCGCGGCGCGGCGACCGGGAGATCTTCTCCATCTACCTCGACCCCGGCACGTGGGGGCACGGCGTGGCCCGTGACCTGATGCGGACGGTCATCAGCGAGGTCGGCGACAAGACGACGATCACGCTCTGGGTCCTCGCGGACAACGAGCGCGCGCGGCACTTCTACCGGCGGCACGGCTTCCAGGCCGACGGCGTGGAGCGGTACGACGACATCGGCGGCGAGAGCCTCCTCGAGGTCCGCTACCGCCGAGGCTGAGCCTCACCCGCCGAAGTGGTCCCACCCGGACCGCGCCGGTGCCGGCACCCCGTCGACGCGGACGGCCGGGCTCCCCTCCGTCACACGCCCGACGGGCCGGAACCCGTCGGGAAGCACCGTGCCGGCCGGGAAGGTCGCCAGGAGCCCGTGGTCCTCGCCACCGTCGAGCACCCAGCGTTCCGCGACCGCGCCGAGCCGCGCCGCCGCGTCGCCGAGCCGTCCCAGGTCGCGCGCGAACGCCGCCACCTCGAGGTCGATCGCCACGCCGCTCGCGCGCGCCAGCCGACCGGCGTCGCGCAGCAGCCCGTCGGACACGTCGAGCATCGCGGTGGCGCCGGCGGCCGACGCGGCGGGTCCGGCGGACAGAGGCGACCGCGGACGCAGGTACGCGGCCAGCAGCTGCGCGTCCGGGTCGGCGGCGCCCGACTCCAGCAGCGCGAGCCCCGCAGCCGACCAGCCCGCGACACCGGCGTGCGCGACGACGTCGCCGGGCCGGGCGCCCGACCGGAGCACGGGTGCACGGCCGCCCAGGTCGCCGTGCGCGGTGACGGCGACCACCACCACCGGTCCCCCGGAGAGGTCACCGCCGACCACGCCGACCCCGTGCGGGGCGCACTCCGCGGCCAGCCCGCGGGCCAGGCCCTCCACCCAGGACGCGGGCAGGTCCGACGGGACCACGAGGGCGACCACCAGGCTCGTGGGACGGGCACCCATCGCGGCGACGTCAGCGAGGTTCTGCACGGCCGCACGGCGGCCGACGTCCTCGCCCGAGGACCACGACCGCCGGAAGTGCCGGTCCTCGACCAGCACGTCGGTGGTGACCACGAACCGCCCGTCGGGTGCGGCGACGACGGCGGCGTCGTCGCCGGGCGCCAGCAGCGTGTCGGCGCCCACGGGCAGGAGGGGGAAGATGCGGGCGAGCAGCTCCTCCTCCGTCAGCTCCGAGACGAGCGGGTCATGGTTGGGGGTGTCGCCGGTCACCCGGACACGGTAGAGGTTCGGCGCCCCGGTCGGGTTACCGTGGCCGGGTGCCCCAGCAGCCCACGTCCCGACGTCTGCGGGCGGCGGCCTCGGCCGGCGGTGTCGTCCTCCTCGCCGGGTGCGCGAGCGCGGTCCCGGCGCAGGTCGCCCCGCATGCCACGGACCCGGTCTGCGCGTCCGTCGTGCTCGCCGCGCCGGACACCCTCGGCGCGGGCCTCCCCCAGCGCGACACCACCGCGCAGGCCACGACGGCGTGGGGCGACCCCGCGGCGCCGATCGTCCTGCGCTGCGGCGTCGAGCCGCTGGGGCCGACGACCGACCACTGCCAGACCGTCGAGACGCCGGGCGGCCCGAGCATCGACTGGGTCGTCGTCGAGGGCGAGGCCGGCGACTGGACGTTCACCACGTACGGCCGCGAGCCAGCCGTGGAGCTGCACGTGCCGGAGGCGGTCGCCACGGAGCGGTCGACGTCGTTCGTCGACCAGCTGGGACCCGCCGTCGCCCTGACCGAGCAGGTCCGGTCCTGCCTGTAGGTCAGCGCCCGTACTGCGCGGCCACCGGGCAGTCGAAGGCCGCGCGGTCCGCGAGACCGACCCGGTTGAGGTAGTCGACGACGATCTTGTACGACCGAAAGAAGCCGACCTCGGTGTACGTGACGCCCTTCTGCTCGCAGTAGTCGCGCACCACCGGCTGCACGTGCCGGAGGTTGGGCCGCGGCATGCTCGGGAAGAGGTGGTGCTCGACCTGGTAGTTGAGGCCGCCCATCATGAAGTCGACGGCCACGCCCCCCTTGATGTTGCGGGACGTCAGCACCTGCCGCCGCAGGAAGTCGACCTTGAGACCCGCGGGGATGATCGGCATGCCCTTGTGGTTCGGCGCGAACGAACCGCCGAGCAGGATGCCGAAGAGGGCCATCTGCACCCCGATGAACGCGAAGGCCTTGCTGGGCGGGAGCAGCCAGAACAGCAGGCCCACGTACACCGCCAGCCGCGTGATCACGATGGGCGCCTCGACCCAGCGGTGGGGCACGGCGCCCTTGGTCACCAGCAGGCGGACGCTCGACACGTGCAGGCTCAGGCCCTCGAGCGTGAGCAGCGGGAAGAAGAACCAGCCCTGGTGCCGGCCGAACCACGCGCGCCAGCCGCTGCGGGCCTCGAGCGCGTCCTGCGTCCACACGACCACGCCGGGGGCGATGTCGGGGTCCTCGCCCACCTGGTTCGGCTTGCCGTGGTGCCGGTTGTGCTTGTTGCGCCACCAGGTGTGGCTGAGGCCGACGAACCCGCCGGCCAGGATCCGGGACGTCCAGTCGTTCCACGACCCCGAGTTGAAGATCTGCCGGTGCGCGCTGTCGTGCCCGAGGAACGCGATCTGCGTCAGCACCACGGCGAACCCCGCGGCGACGGCCAGCTGCCACCACGAGTTGCCGACGAGCACGACGGCGACCCAGATCGACGCGAAGGCCAGCACGACGGCGACCAGGCGGGTCCAGTAGTAGACGTACCGGCGCCGCAGCAGCCCCGACTCGCGGACGTAGGCGGCGAGCGCCGAGTAGTCCTGGGCGGTGGCCGTGCGGGCCGGAACAGGTGCCCCGGGCGACACGATGGCGCTCATGCCCTCGCCTCGCGGGTCGAACGTGCCTGCGAGACGACCATGACGTTCACCATCGATCTACGGAGCCGGCGTTGCTAGCCGGTCGTGCGGCGCGACCTCCGGTCGGAGGGTGCGGAGGGGCGCGACGCGTCCCGACGGTGATGGGGGACGTCCACCCCGGACGACGTCGTTGTCGCGTCGGGGTCCATCACGAGTGCCCCGAGGGTAACCTGCCGGGCTGCGTTTGGGCGTACGTCCACGCCAACGCCCGGCGTACATCCGGGACGAGCGTCAGCGCAGGCCGGTCGGCCGCGCGAGGGCGAGGCGCAGCAGCTCGTCGACGAGCTCGGCGTAGCCGACCCCCGACGCCTGCCACATCCGCGGGTACATCGAGTACGGCGTGAACCCCGGCATGGTGTTGATCTCGTTGACCACGACCTCGCCGTCGGGCGCGACGAACACGTCGACGCGGGCCAGGCCCTCGCAGCCGACGGCCTCGAACGTGCGGACGGCGACGTCCTGGACGGCCTCGACGACGCCCTCAGGCAGGTCCGCGGGGCAGGCGAGGGTCACGCCGGCCTCGTCGAGGTACTTGGCCTCGAAGTCGTAGAAGGCGTGGCGCGAGTCGGTGACCAGGATCTCCCCCGGCAGCGAGGCGCGCGCCCGCTCACCGTCGTGGCCGCCGAGCACGCCGCACTCGATCTCGCGGCCGACGAGGGCCGCCTCGACGATGACCTTCGGGTCGTGCTCCGCGGCGGCCCGGATCGCGGCGGGCAGGTCGGCGAGGTCCGTCACCCTCGAGATCCCGAGGCTGGACCCCGCGCGCGCGGGCTTGACGAACAGCGGCAGCCCCAGCTCCGCGACGCGCGCCGTCACGCCCTCGGCGTCGCGCTCCAGCTCGCCCGGCTGCACCACGCGGAACGGCCCGACGGGCAGCCCGTGGCCCGCGAGCACCAGCTTCATCATGTGCTTGTCCATGCCGACCGCGGAGGCGAGCACGCCGGCGCCGACGTACCGGACGTCCGCCAGCTCGAGCAGCCCCTGCAGCGTGCCGTCCTCCCCGAACGGGCCGTGCAGCAGGGGGAACACCACGTCGACCTCGCCCAGCACGCGCGGCAGCTGCCCGGCCTCGAGCACCTGCACGTCGCGGTCGTCGACAGCCTGCGGCAGCAGCACGTGCGCCGCCGTGTCCTCGACCTGCGGCAGCCTGCCGTCGACGATGGCCCAGCGGTCGGGGTCGTCGTCGGCCAGCACCCAGCGCCCGGCCGGGGTGATCCCCACCGCCAGGACGTCGTACCGGTCGCGGTCGATCGCGCGCAGCACGCCGCCGGCCGTCGCGCAGCTGATCCCGTGCTCGCCGGACCGGCCGCCGAACACGACCATCACCCGGGGGCGTCGGCCGGGACCGTCGGTCTGCGCAGGGATCTGGTCGTGAGGCTGTGCGGTGGCGTCCATCGCGCCCGACCCTACCTGTCGACGACAGCGTCCCGAGCACCGTGCCGGGTAACCTGCCGCAGTGACCTCGCAGCGTTCCGACGACCTCTCCCCGACGACCGTCGTCGTGACCGGCGGCCGGCCCGAGCGGACGCAGGGTGCACCGGTGAACCCGCCGCTCGTGCTCTCCTCGACGTTCGTCTCGCGCGGCGTGCCCGGCGACGGCGAGCCGCTGTACGGCCGGATCGACGCCGACACGTGGCACCCGTTCGAGCAGACGCTCGGCGCGCTGGAGGGCTCGGCCCACCCGGCGCTCGTGTTCAGCTCCGGCATGGCCGCGATCGCGGCCGCGTTCTCCCTCATCCCGCCGGGGGGCCGGCTCGTGCTGCCCCGCCACTCCTACCAGGTCACGCTCGGCTACGCCGAGGACCTGAAGGAGCGGTTCGGGGTCGACGTCGAGCTCGTCGACATCGACGACACGGACGCCGTGCTCGCGGCGCTGCGCACGCCCACGTCGATGCTCTGGGTCGAGACGCCGACCAACCCGATGCTCGAGGTCGCCGACCTCCCGGCGCTGGTCGAGGCCGCGCACGCCGAGGGCGCCCTGGTGGGCGTCGACAACACCTTCGCGACGCCGCTGGTCCAGCGCCCGTTCGAGCACGGCGCGGACATCGTCGTGCACTCGGTGACCAAGTACCTGGCGGGGCACACGGACGTCGTGCTGGGCGCCGCTCTGGCCGACGACGACGCCCTGCACGCCCGCCTGCACGCATACCGGACGCTGCACGGCTCGATCGCGGGCCCGTTCGAGGTGTGGCTCGCGCTGCGCGGGCTGCGCACGCTGGCGCTGCGGGTCGAGCGCGCCCAGGCCAACGCCGCGGAGCTCGCCCGCCGGCTGAGCACCCACCCCGCCGTCGCCGAGGTCCGGCACCCGAGCCTGCCGACGGATGCGGGCCACGAGCGGGCGGCGCGGCTCATGGACGGATTCGGCGCGATCATCGGGCTGCGCCCGGTCGGGGGTGCGGCCGGCGCCGACGCGGTCGTCGCGGCCCTGCAGCTCTGGGTGCCGGCGACGAGCCTGGGCGGGGTCGAGTCGACGATGGAGCGCCGGCGACGGTTCGCCACCGAGTCCGCGACGGTCCCGGAGGACCTGCTGCGGCTGTCCGTCGGCATCGAGGACGTCGAGGACCTCTGGACCGACCTCGACAAGGCCCTGCGCTCGCTCTAGGCCCCTTCGGCCTTGTGCGGCCTGGCCAGCAGCAGCGACGCCAGCTGGTCGACCGGCAGCCCCTCGTGCAGCACCCGCACCACGGCGGACGTGATCGGCATCTCGACCCCGAGGGACGTCGCCAGCTCGAGGACCGACCGGCTCGACTTCACGCCCTCGGCGGTGCCCCCGGTGGCGGCAATCGCTTCGTCGAGGGTCATGCCGCGGCCGATGTGGCCGCCGAGCGTGTGGTTGCGCGAGTCGGGCGACGCGCACGTCGCCATGAGGTCACCGAGGCCGGCGAGACCGGGGAACGTGTCCGCGTCCGCCCCGAGCGCCAGGCCCAGCCGCGTGATCTCCACCAGGCCGCGGGTGATGACCGTGGCCATCGTGTTGTAGCCCAGCCCGCGCCCCTGCGAGATCCCGACGGCCAGCGCGATGACGTTCTTCACGGCACCGCACAGCTCGACCCCGACCACGTCGTCGTTGGTGTACGGGCGGAAGTAGGCCGACGCGCACGCCCGGGCCACCAGCTGCGCGGTCGCCTCGTCCGTCGACGCGACGACGGTGGCGGTGGGCTGCCGGTGCGCGATCTCGAGCGCGAGGTTCGGGCCGGAGACCACGGCGACGCGGGACGCCGCGATGCCGAGCGACTCGGCGACGACCTCGCTCATCCGGCGGTCGGTCGAGAGCTCGACGCCCTTCATCAGGGAGACGGCGACGGCGTGCGGGGCGATGGCGTCGGCCAGCGGCGTCAGGGTGGCCCGGGCGCTCTGCGACGGGATCGCGACCGCGACGACGTCGGCGCCGGCGAGCGCGGCGCGCACGTCGCCGGTCGCCGTCACGCGGGCCGGCAGCACGACGCCCGGCAGGTAGCCGTCGTTGCGGTGCTCGTCGGCGATCTGCCGGCACACCGCCTCGTCGCGACCCCAGATCGTCACGTCGCACCCGGCGTCGGCCATCACGGCCGCGAACGTCGTGCCCCACGCCCCGGCGCCCAGCACCGCGGCACGCAGCCGGGGAGCTCCGGGGACCGCCGGCCGCTCCTCGGCCACCTGGTCCGCCGTCACGGCAGCTCGGGGTGGGTCGCGTGGTCGCCGCCGACCCTCTTCTCGCCCTGCGCGAGCGGCTTGCGCATGTCGTACCGGATCGTGGGCGGCTGCTCGCCGCGGATCTCCTCGAGGAGCCCGGTGATCGCCGCCATCACGCGCTCGGTGGCCTCGCGCAGCGTCTTGGTGTCCTGCGGGCGGCCGTACAGGTCGTCGAGGTACACCGGCGGGCCGGCCACGACGGTCACCAGCTTGCGCGGGAACGGCTTGAGCAGCTTGCCGTAGCGCGCCAGCAGGTTCTGCGCACCCCACTGCGCCACCGGGATCACGGGCGCCCGCGTGGTCAGCGCGAGGCGGGCGATCCCCGTCTTGCCGACCATCGGCCACAGGTCCGGGTCCCGCGTCAGCGTGCCCTCCGGGAAGACCGCGACCGCGTCACCCGCCTCGATGGCGGTGATGCCTGCAGCGAGCGAGTCGCCCGCCGACGTGGTGTTCCGGTAGACCGGGATCTGCCCCGTCGCGCGCAGCACGCCGCCGAGCACGGGGACCTTGAAGAGGGGCGCCTTGGCCAGGATCTTCGGCGCGAACCCGTTGTCCCACAGGAAGTGCGCGAACGTCAGCGGGTCGATGTTCGTCATGTGGTTGGAGGCGACGATGAACCCGCCCTCGGTGGGGAGGTTCTCGGTGCCGCTCCAGGCACGGCGGGTCATGGCGAGCATCGGGGGACGCACGATGCGCGCGACGTTGCGGTAGGCGCGGTTGGATCTGGCCGGCGGATGCACGGGAGCCGATGCTACCGGGCACCCGGAGGGGTCGATGCGCTCATGCCCTCGTCAGCTCGCGGCTGAACTCGGCACCCAGCGCCTCGAGCTTCTCGGTGAACCGCTCGTAGCCCCGGTCGATCAGGCTGATCCCGCGCACCGACGACGTGCCCTTCGCCGTCAGCGCGGCGATGAGGTGGCTGAACCCGCCCCGCAGGTCCGGCACCTCGATGTCCGCGGCGGACAGCGGCGTCGGGCCCGAGATGACGGCGGAGTGGAAGAAGTTGCGCTGCCCGAACCGGCACGGCCGACCCCCCAGGCACTCCTTGTAGACCTGGATCGTCGCGCCCATGCCCACCAGGGCGTCGGTGAACCCGAAGCGGTTCTCGTAGACCGTCTCGTGGACGATCGAGAGGCCCTTGGCCTGTGTCAGGGCCACGACGAGCGGCTGCTGCCAGTCCGTCATGAACCCCGGGTGCACGTCCGTCTCGAGCGTGATCGAGCGCAGGTCGCCGCCGGGGTGGAAGAACCGGATGCCCTCGTCGTCGATGGCGAACTCGCCGCCCACCTTGCGGAAGGTGTTGAGGAACGTCGTCATCTCGGGCTGCGTGGCGCCGCGCACGAAGATGTCCCCGCCCGTCGCCAGGGCGGCCGACGCCCACGACGCCGCCTCGATGCGGTCCGAGAGCGCGGTGTGCTGGTACCCGACCAGGCGGTCGACACCCTCGATCCGGATCACGCGGTCCGTGTCGACCGAGATGATCGCGCCCATCTTCTGCAGCACGTTGATGAGATCCATGATCTCGGGCTCGATGGCGGCGTTGGCCAGCTCCGTGATGCCCTCGGCGCGGACGGCGGTGAGCAGCAGCTGCTCGGTCGCCCCCACGCTGGGGTACGGCAGCGCGATCTTGGTGCCCTGCAGTCGCCGCGGCGCCCGGATGTGGATGCCGTTGTCGGTCTTGTCCACGACCGCGCCGAACTGCCGCAGGATGTCGAGGTGGTAGTTGATCGGCCGGTCGCCGATCCGGCACCCGCCCAGGTCCGGGATGAACGCCTCGCCCAGCCGGTGCAGCAAGGGGCCGCAGAACAGGATCGGGATGCGGCTCGAGCCGGCGTGGGTGTCGATGTCCGCCACGTGCGCCGACTCGACGTCCGTCGGGTCCAGGTGCAGCACGCCCGCCTCGGCGTCGGCGTCCACCTTGACGCCGTGCAGCTCGAGCAGGCCGGTCACCACGCCCACGTCGCGGATCTGAGGGACGTTGCGCAGCACGCTCGGCGTCTCGCCCAGCAGCGCCGCGACCATCGCCTTGGAGACGAAGTTCTTGGCACCGCGGACGGTGATCTCGCCCGACAAGGGGGTGCCACCGTTGACGTACAGCAGATCGCTCATCCAGCCATCGTCTCCCACGCGCGGGGATGGTCCCGACCGTCCGAGCGGCGGCGCGCCGAGGTCGGCGCCGAACCTTCACACGGTCGTGCCCGCGGATTACTTCTTCTTGGCGTGGTCCTTGCCGGACCTCTTCTTGGCCTTCTTCGCGTCGGCCTTCTTGGCGTCCGCCTTCTTGGCGTCGGCCCGCTTCTTCGCGTCCGCCTTCTTCTTCGCGTCGGCCCGCTTCTTGACGTCGGCCTTCTTCGCCTCGGCCTTCGCCTTCGCCTTGGCCTTGGGCGCAGCAGCCTTCGCCTTCGCGGTGGGGATCGACGTGGCCGTCACCGTGGCAGCCGTGACGCCGGGCGTGGACGCCGGCGCGACCGCGGCGGTCCCCGACGGCGCGGCGACCGCGGCCAGGTCCTGCAGCGAGCCCAGGTCGGCGACCGTGCCGAGCGTCGACGCCTCGCCCGCAGCCACCCGCGCGCGCAGGGTCGCGCCGGGGTGGAAGCGCGCGACCGTGGTCGCCGCGACCTCGAGGGACTCGCCCGTACGAGGGTTGCGGCCCGTGCGCGCGGCGCGACCCGCCGCCTCGAAGGTGCCGAACCCGGTGAGCGTGACCCGCTCACCGGCGACCAGCGCCGCGGTGATCTCGTCGAGCACCGCGTCGACGGCGGCGAGCGCGGCGCCCTTCGACGCGCCTCGAGCGGCGATCCGGTCAGCGATCTGCGACTTGCCCGGCATGTCGTCCTCCCTCGGCCGACGCGGTCCGCGTCGTGGCCCGGGGCCACGCTATCGACCGCGGACGCCCGGCGGGTCACTCACGAGAGCGACCCGCCGGGGCGATGCCACGACTCAGCGGGGCTTCTGGCCGATCTCGACCGGCACACCGGCCGGCCGGGCAGCGACGATCTCCACGGAGGGCAGGTGCTTCGCGGGCAGGGTGGCCGGGCGCCAGGGCTCGCGGCGGGCCTCGAAGTCCGAGATCTCGTCGGCGTGCTCGAGCGTGAGCCCGATGTCGTCGAGACCTTCCATCAGCCGCCACCGGGTGTAGTCGTCCACCTGGAACGGCACCACGACGTCGTCGCACGTGATCGTCTTGGACTCGAGGTCGACGGTGACCGCGGTGCCGGGGCGCGTCTCGAGGATCTTCCAGATGAGCTCGATGTCCTCCTGCGCCGCCTGCGCGGCGAGCAGCCCCTGCTTGCCGGAGTTGCCGCGGAAGATGTCCGCGAAGCGGTTCGAGATGACGACCTTGAAGCCGTAGTCCTTGAGCGCCCAGACGGCGTGCTCGCGGGACGAGCCGGTGCCGAAGTCGGGGCCGGCGACGAGCACGGACCCGGCCTTGTAGGCGTCCTGGTTGAGGACGAACGTCGGGTCGCCCCGCCACGCGGCGAACAGCGCGTCCTCGAACCCGGTGCGCGTCACCCGCTTGAGGTAGACGGCCGGGATGATCTGGTCCGTGTCGACGTTGCTGCGCCGCAGCGGGACGCCGACGCCGGTGTGCTGGCTGAACTTCTCCATGGCTGTGTCTCTTTCTCGGTTCCCGAGTTTCCCCGGTCAGACCGTCTGGAGGTCGGTGAGGGGGCTGCCGTCGGGCGTCGGGGCGCCCGTGTCGAGGTCGGCGTACGACGAGAGCGTGCCGCGGATGGCCGTCGCGGCGGCGACGAGCGGCGACACGAGGTGCGTGCGGCCACCCTTGCCCTGCCGGCCCTCGAAGTTCCGGTTCGACGTCGACGCCGAGCGCTCCCCCGGCGCGAGCTGGTCGGGGTTCATGCCCAGACACATCGAGCAGCCGGCGTTGCGCCACTCGGCACCGAAGTCGAGGAAGATCTTGTCCAGCCCCTCCGCCTCCGCCTGCAGCCGCACGCGGGCCGACGCCGGCACCACGAGGACTCGGACGTCGTCGGACTTGTGCTTGCCGCGGACGACCTTGGCCACCGAGCGCAGGTCCTCGATGCGGCCGTTGGTGCACGAGCCGATGAAGACCGTGTCGACCTTGATCTCGCGCAGCGGCTGGCCGGGCGTCAGGCCCATGTACTCGATGGCGCGCTCGGCAGCGACGCGCTCGTTGGCGTCCGCGATCTCCTCGGGCACCGGCACGGAGCCCGACAGCGGCAGGCCCTGGCCCGGGTTGGTGCCCCAGGTGACGAACGGCTCGAGGTCCTCGGCGCGGAGCACGACCTCGACGTCGAACTCGGCGTCGTCGTCGGTCTTGAGCGTGCTCCAGTACTCGACGGCGGCGTCCCAGTCGGCGCCCTCCGGCGCGTGCGGGCGGCCCTTGAGGTAGTCGAACGTGGTCTGGTCGGGCGCGATCATGCCCGCGCGCGCGCCGGCCTCGATCGACATGTTGCAGACCGTCATGCGGGCTTCCATCGACAGCGCGCGGATCGCCTCGCCGCGGTACTCGAGCACGTAGCCCTGACCGCCGCCGGTGCCGATCTTCGCGATGATCGCCAGGATGATGTCCTTGCTGGTGGCGCCGGGCGGCAGCGCGCCGTCGACCGTGATCGCCATGGTCTTGAACGGCGCCAGCGGCAGGGTCTGCGTGGCCAGCACGTGCTCGACCTCGCTGGTGCCGATACCGAACGCGAGGGCACCGAACGCGCCGTGCGTGGACGTGTGCGAGTCGCCGCAGACCACGGTGAGGCCGGGCTGCGTGAGGCCCAGCTGCGGGCCCACCTGGTGGACGATGCCCTGATCGGCGTCGCCCAGGGAGTGGATCCGCACGCCGAACTCCGCGGCGTTGTTGCGCAGGGTCTGGATCTGCGTCCGGCTCGTCTCGTCGGCGATGGGCCGGTCGATGTCGAGCGTGGGGGTGTTGTGGTCCTCGGTCGCGAGCGTGAGGTCCGGGCGGCGGACCGGGCGACCCGCGAGCCGCAGGCCCTCGAACGCCTGCGGGCTCGTCACCTCGTGCACGAGGTGGAGGTCGATGTAGAGGAGGTCGGGCGCGCCGTCCGTGCCACGTCGCACGACGTGCGCGTCCCAGACCTTCTCCGCCAACGTGCCGGCCATGTTCTCGGTCCGTTCTCTCGTTCATTCCTGTCGGCCGGGAGTGTGGTTTTCCCGGCTCGCCTGCCGTCGTACTTGCATCTCAGCCTTCGAGACGCCAATATCGACCTATGGACAACTCTAGCGGAGTCGGCGTGCTGGACAAGGCCGCATCCGTTCTCAGCGCTCTCGAGGCCGGGCCGGCCACCCTCGCCCAGCTCGTCACCGCCACCCACCTTGCTCGCCCCACGGCCCACCGGCTGGCCGTGGCGCTCGAGCACCACCGCCTGGTGGCGCGCGACATGCAGGGACGGTTCGTGCTCGGACCGCGCCTCTCCGAGCTCGCGACGGCCGCCGGCGAGGACCGCCTGCTCGCCGCCGCCGGGCCCGTGCTGGCCGCGCTGCGCGACCACACCGGCGAGAGCGCGCAGCTCTACCGACGCCAGGGCGACCAGCGCATCTGCGTGGCCGCAGCCGAGCGGCCCATCGGCCTGCGCGACTCGATCCCCGTGGGCGCCACGCTCACCATGCACGCGGGCTCCGCGGCGCAGATCCTGCTCGCCTGGGAGGAGCCCGACCGGCTCCACCGGGGCCTGCAGGGCGCCAAGTTCACGGCCACGATCCTGTCCGGCGTCCGTCGCCGCGGCTGGGCGCAGTCCGTGTCCGAGCGCGAGGTCGGCGTCGCCTCCGTCTCCGCGCCCGTGCGCGGGCCGTCGGGTCGGATCGTCGCGGCGGTGTCCGTCTCCGGCCCGCTCGAGCGCCTCTCCCGGCAGCCCGGCCGGCTGCACGCCGCCGCCGTCGTCTCGGCGGCCAACCGGCTGACCGAGGTGCTGCGCCGAACGGCCGACTGATGGCCGTGCGGGGTGCCGCGGCCAGCCGACGCCGGCTGCGCAACCGGGTGGCGGTCATCGGGTTCGTCGCCGGGCTCGTGGTCGGCGCCGTCCTGGCGCTCCTGGGGGGCGGCGGCGCCATCGACGCCGTGCTGACCGGCGTGTTCGTCGGCGCGCTCGCGGCCGTCATCGGCGCGATCGTCGTCGCCCTGCTGCCGACGTCCTCGCACGGTCCGCCCGGCCAGCACTGACGTCCGGTCGCCCGGTCCCGAGGAACGCAGAAGGCCCGGTCACCGTGGTGACCGGGCCTTCTCCTACGTACCCCCGACCGGATTCGAACCGGCGCTACCGCCGTGAGAGGGCGGCGTGCTAGGCCGCTACACAACGGGGGCCTATACGCTGCGCGACCCGTGGGCCTCGCTTGCGAGTGAACACTCTACCCGATCCTCCGAGGAGGTCGGACCAGCGGTGCTCGCGCTGGGGTACCAGGACTCGAACCTAGACTAACTGAACCAGAATCAGTCGTGCTGCCAATTACACCATACCCCATGGGGGTATAACGCCCGGAGCTCGTGAACCGCCTGGCGGGGCGGACACACGCGCATCCGGACGTCGTACCGGCGGTGAACACTACCCGAGCGCCGGGGCGGGGTCCAACTGGCTCCCCCCAGGAGGGGCGTTCGTGACCAAGGCCACGGCGCGCCGCCCTCAGCGGGGGATGCTGCCCAGCTCCGAGGCGTCGTACCAGAGCAGGTCGCGCTCGTCGAGACGGTCGACGGCCGCCTCGTCTCCCCCGGCCGCGAGCACGACGTCGGGTGCTGCGCCGGGCTCGTCGACGTGCGCACAGATCACGTCCGCCTGCTCCACGGCGCTCACCAGCTCGACGGCGCTGGGCACGTCCTCGTCGTCGGTGACCGGCTGGATCGCCGCGTCGGGGACGTCGACCGAGACCACCAGGCGCAGCTGCGGGACGTCCGGGCGCGTCGCCAGGAGCTCGAGCGAGTCGTCGGCGGCCGCGAGCTGCGCGGCGAACTCGAGGCCCTCGTCGTCCTCGTCGGGGAACAGGGCGCGCAGCGCCGGTGTCACGGCGTGCGCGCGGCGCGCCGTGAACGGTCCCGCTGCGGGGTCGAGCTGGTCGAGGGAGGCCGGGAGGTAGATGCGCACCAGGCCAGTGTGCCGCCCACCGGGGCACCCGGGAGGTCAGGCGCGCGCGACGGTGACCGGCTCGAGCTCAGGCGCACCGACGCGGACGGCATCGACGCGCGCGGCGACCCCCGCGAGCGCCCGCCGCACGGGCGAGCCCGGCGCGGCCTCGCGCAGGGTCTTCGCCTCGAGCAGGGCGGTGTCGACGGCCGCCCGGTCCTCGGGCACCAGGTGCGCGTCCGTGACGCCGGCGTACCGCGCCAGGGCCCGCGCGACGGCGTCCCCCGGGTGCGGGCCCGCCACGGAGGCGCGGACCCGGTTCACCAGCACCACGCGCGTGGCCCCGAGCCCGAGATCGGTGAGCTCACCGAGACCGCGGACCAGCCGCTGGATGCCCACGGGGTCACCCGAGCCCACCACCAGGACGACGTCGGCCGCCTCGAGCGCGCTGAGGGTGGCCGCGTTGCGGCGCGGCGCCCGGGTGTCGTAGCTGAGCACCTCGTCCTGCTCCAGGCAGAAGCCGCAGTCGACCACCGTCCACGCCGCGAGCCCGCGGGCCACCGACCACACGGCGTCGAGCGACGACGAGGGCAGCTCCGGCCACCGGTCCGCTCGCGAGATCCCGGACAGCACCCGCAGGTCGGGCGCGACCGACGGGGTCAACCGCGCCAGGGTCGTCAGGTCGAGCGTGCCCTGCGCCGCCGCGCGGGCCGCGGCCGCGAGCCCGGGGGCCTCGTCCAGCATGCCGAGCACCTGCGCCACGCATCCCCCGTAGGTGTCCGCGTCGACCAGGAGGGTCCGGCGACCGGCCGCGGCGAGCTCCGCGGCGACGTTCACCGCGACGGTGGTCCGGCCCGGCGCACCCGTGGGTCCCCAGACGGCGACGACCAGGCCCTGGCTGGGCCGCCGGACGGTGATCTCCTCGGGGTGTGCGGGCTGCGGGGCCTCGTCGTCGCGCGCGCTGCCGAGGATGGCGAGGGCATCCCGGACCACCGAGCCGGCCGCGGCCTCGTCCTGCGGGGCGACCGCCACGAGGTCGGCGCCCAGCGCGGTGAGCCGCTCGCCGAGCCAGGGGCGCGCGGCGTCGCCGATGCCGACC
Source organism: Cellulomonas sp. P4_H12 (assembly GCF_056400905.1). NCBI lineage: Bacteria > Bacillati > Actinomycetota > Actinomycetes > Micrococcales > Cellulomonadaceae > Cellulomonas > Cellulomonas sp. P4_H12. Next base: position 16,309 of record NZ_JBFUKJ010000033.1, on the reverse strand, counting down.
ACCCGGACCCCGGCGCGGTGCAGCAGGTCGATCGCCTCGCGGTCCAGCAGCTCCAGGTCGCCGGAGACCACGGCGAGCCTGCCCAGCCCGGCCTCCGCCGCGGCGAGGAGCTCCGTGAGGTCCGCACACCGTCGGGTGACGCTCGCCCGACCGCCGGTCTGCTCCACGGCCTGGACGATGATCGACTCGGCCGAGCCCTGTACCGCGCACAGCACCCCGACGGTCACGTCAGCCACCCGTCCCGGGCACGGGCACCACGTCGACCGCGCCGTCGGCCGCGAGCGCGGTGAGGATGCTGGGCAGGACGTCCGTCGGCACCAGGACCTGCACCGAGCTGCCGCCGGAGGCGCGGAAGGCCCCCGACGGAGTCGTCACCTCCGCGACGGTGAGCCCGCCCGCCAGCTGCCGCGGATCCCCCGGCGAGGCGTCGCCGTCCGGGGCCGGCGGGGTGAACCACACGTCCACCAGAGCGCCGGGCGCGACGTCGCGCGACGGCGCGCGCGTCAGGGTGATCGACACCGGCCGCAGGTCCAGGTCGGCCGCCGAGCCCACCGCGGAGGCCGGCACCAGCTCGCCGCGGCCGACGGCGCGCACGACCACACCGTCCGTGGCGACCGGCTCGTCCGCCCGCAGATAGTGGTCCAGGTTCACGGTCCCCAGCCGCACGTCGACCACCGCGAGCTCGTCGACGGTCACCCGGTCCCCCGGCACCAGAGCCGCGCGGGTCACGTAGACCGGTACGGTGGCCTGCGCCGTGCGCACCGCCCACGAACCCAGCAGCACGGACGCGGCCACCATCGCGATCCCTGCCAGCAGGCGCGGGTCGCGCCAGCCCGGACGGCGCAGGCGTGCGGCCACCGGCGCGGGCAGATCGATCACGCTCGTGTCCATCGACTCTCCTGGTTCGCCGTGCCCCGTAGGCGGTCATCTTGCCGTGCGCGGCACGCCGCGCACGGAGCATTGTGGACAAACCGGTCCGAGCGCCAGTGCGTGCCACACTGCGGTCATGCCGTCGAGGTTCCTCACGCTCGCTGACGTCACCGAGGTGCTCAACATCTCCGCACCGCAGGCGTACGCGCTCGTCCGCTCCGGCGAGCTGCCTGCCATCCAGATCGGCGGGCGCCTGCAGTGGCGCGTCGAGTCCACCGAGCTGGAGAAGTACATCCAGCGGATGTACGAGCAGACGCGCGCCCGGATCAGCAGCGACGGCGCCACGGTCGAGGACGCCGGCTCGGACTGACCTCACCCGTCCGACCGCACCACCCGCAGCGCGCCGAACGCCACCGCCCAGCCTCCGCGACCGTCCCGGCCGGCGTCGGTGAGGTCGAGGTGGTCGGCCCCCACCCGCTCGATCCGGCCTGCCATCTCGACGCCCCCGGCGTCGACGCGGACGACCGCCCGGTCCCGCGCGAGCGCGCGCAGGGCGTGACCGAGCCCGAGCCGCGCCTCGACCGCGCCGGGGGGCGGGGCGGCGTGCGCGACGAGCCCGTCGACGGCCACGACCGCCCGCATCGGCACGAGCGCCCGGCGCACGGGCGAGGTGGCCACCAGGAGCCACTCGGGCGCTGCCGCGACGAGCTCGCCCACCACCGCGTCGGCGCTGCCCACCTGGATGCGCACAGAGCGGCCGACCGACGAGCGCGCCCGCGCGGCGAGCTCGACGGATGCGCGTTCCGCTCGCGCGAGCTCGGCGACGTCCGCCCGCACGTCGGCGAGCCGACCCGCCGCGAGCTGGGCCTCCATGTCCGCGAACAGCTGCTMCCACCGCATKCCTGCACCGTAGGGGTTCGCTCGGCTCTCGCGAGCCCCGTCCCCTGTGGAGCTGCACGACAGCTGTGCCGGCGTGCGTCGGCCACAACGTCACGAGGGGGCCAGCCGCGCGTTGGGCACCCCCTCGTGCCGTGTTCACGACTAGGTGTGCGTGTGACCGAGCATCCACGAGTAGATGTCGTGGGTGGCACCGATCGCGTAGGTCTGCGTCCACGAGTCGTGATCGACACCCGGGTAGATCGTCACCTGTGCCGACGCCGCGGGCGGCGGGCAGGCGTTGATGGCCGCCACGGTGTCGATGCTGCCGGCGGGGTCGACGACCTCGTCAGCGTCCCCGGCGAACGCCCACAGCGGCACCTGCGCCAGGCCGCATCCGACGGTGCCCAGCGCGGGTCGCCCGTCGCCGGCGATCGGCACAGCGGCGGCGACCTTCTCGTTGCCGTGCTCCGAGAGGTACTCCCACAGGCCGTACGCGCCGCAGCTGAGACCCGTCAGGTACACCCGGGCCGGGTCGACGTCGTACGCGGCGATCGCGTAGGTCACGAATGCATCCACTTCCTGCGGTGTCATGCAGGGCGAGGACTCGGGCAAGTTGCCCAGGTCGTGCTGGATCTGCATGATGCACGAGCCGGTCCGGTACTCCGGGCAGACGGCGTAGGCAGGGCCGTCTGTGATCGTGTGCTGCGGCGCCAGGACGACGAACGGCCGATCGGCCGGCCAGCCGTCGTTCGCGATGAACCTGGGGATCGCCGTGCCGGCAAGCAGGGGGAGGTCCTCGGCCGAGCCGCTGCCACTCTCTCCGTAGCCGTGCAGGAAGACCAGCAGCGGCGACTTCGACGCAGCGGCGTAGTCCGTCGGCAGGTACTCCATGTACCCCGACGCCGACCCTGTCGAGCCGACCGGCCTGTACGTCATCCGGTCCGCCGAGCCGGTACCGACGAGGTCACCTGCGGCCTTGCAGAAGTCTTCGTCCAGGCTCGGGTGCTGGCCGTGCACCGTCATGCTGATCAGCTCGAGGAACTGCTTGCCCGGATCGGTGTCCCCGCCCGTGTCCCACAGGGCCTCGTACCGGATGGTGCCCCGGTCCCTCAAGACCACTGTGCCCGTCGAGCTCTCGACGACACGAGGGTTGTCCTTGACCACGAGGGTCGACGTGAACACATTGCCCTCGACCCGGGTTGCCTGCACGTCCTTGACCCTGGCGTCGCCTCGGACGACGAACGTCTGGCCCGTGTCCACGCGGGTGTGGACCTGCCGGTAGGAGAACGTGTCCGTGACGAAGTAGAACGACTCCTTGTTCTTCTTGCCCTCCCGCACCTTCTGAACACCCGTGATCTCCTCGTGCGCAGACACCGGGTACCCGCAGTCGCTGTACGTCCAGTCGTTGCTGGTCGTGTACGGCGTCACCTCGACGTTGCCGGCAGCTGCTGGCAACGCACTCCACGCGAGCGCCGCTGCTGAGAGCACGCCGACGAACGCAGCCCTTCGCGAAGTCTTCGTTGACCTGACCATGCGTCCGCCTCCAGCGGCTCGCCACGGGCCCCCACCCGCCGACAACCCCAACCCGTGCGACGCCGCGGGACGGCGCGCTGACCGGCAGCGGCTGGGCTGCGCCGGCAGCCGCAAGTCGGGACAAAAGGTGTGAACAGGATGATCGATCGGGACGCTACTCGCGCCCGACGAGGACGCGCCAGACCTTTCGCACAGATGAAGCACAGCGAGCGCACATCGCGGCGCGCCCACTGGTCGAGTCGCACCACCAGTGCGCGCGCGGACAGCACAGCGCAATCCCCGGCCCCGGCGCCCTTCGCACAGGCCGGATCGCGGACACCACTGGACACGACATCGGACATTCAGGTACATCTATCGCACTCAGTCATCATCAAACTGCATCAAACAACACGATCCGAGGTCATCATGCGGATGGACGACACCACCACGGCGGTCCGCCGGCGGCCGGGCTCGGCCCTCGGTGCGCTGCTCGTGGGCGCGGCCCTCTCGGTCGCGCTGGCCGCCGCGTCGGTCGACCGGCTCTCGACCCTCCTGGCGCTGCATCGCGGCGCGTGGCGCGTCGACGTGGCGGTCGAGGCGGCGGTGACGACGGCCGGCGCCCTCGTCGCCTCCTGGCTCGCCCTGTCCGCGCTGGTCACCGCCGTGTGCGTCGTCGCCCGGGCGGCGGGCGCGCGCTGGCGGTCCGGTGAGCGGCTGGTGCAGCGGTGGGCGCCCGCGGTCGTGCGCAAGGCGCTCGTCGTGGCCGTCGGCGCGAGCGTCGGGCTGGGCCTGGCCAGCGGGGCGTCTGCGGCCACGCCCGCGCCGACGCCGTCCGTCTCCGCGAGCGCCACGGTCGACGACCTCGGCTGGGTGGCGACGACCCCGGGCCCCGAGCCGTCGCCCGCTCGCGCCGAGCGGTCGACCGTCGCGTCCGAGCTCCCGGTCGCGCCGCCTCCCGCCCCACCCGTCCCCTCCGAGCACCCGACGACGCCGGTCGACCGGGTCGCCGACGCCGCCGCCGGTGCGTCGGTGCCGTCGGTGCCGTCGGTGCCGTCGGCGAACGTCGTGGTCGCACCCGGGGACAGCCTCTGGGCCATCGCCGCGAGACACCTGCCACCCGGCGCGCCGGACGCGGAGATCGCTGCGGCGTGGCCACGGTGGTACCGCGCGAACGCCTCGACCATCGGCGCGGACCCCGACGTCATCCGTCCCGGCCAGGTCCTCGTCGTGCCGGCGACGGTCGCCGAGGCGTCCTCGTGAGCGCGCTCGTGCTCGCCCGCACCGGCACCGCCACGGAGGAGGCGTTCGCGCGCGTCCGGGCGACGCAGCACGCGGGCGGGCCGGCCCCGAGGCGCCGACCCCAGGCGCGGCTCGTGCCGGCGCTGTCGCCCCCGGCGATCGAGGAGGCTGCCGGGCCCGTGCACGCCGTGCCCGTGACCGCGTCGGCGCGCATCGCCGTCCTGCGCGCCAGCGACCGGTCGCCCATGGCGGAGATCGACGACGACGAGCCGKGGGCGCTGCCGGACGGCGACCCGGCCGTGGTCGCCCGCACCATCGCGCTCGCCGCGCTCGAGGTGCTGGCCGGCCGCCGGTCCGCCGCCCAGCTGGCCCGGTGGCTGACACCCGGCGTGCTCGACTCGCTCCAGGTACGGGCCGGCCTGACGCACCGGGTGCTCGGGGGCGCCGCGATCGGACGACCGCCCGTGATCCGTCGTGCGCGCGCCTGCCGCGTCGGGTCGCACGTGCTCGAGGCGAGCGTGGTGGCCGACGACGGAACGCGGGTCAGGGCCGTCGCCGTCCGGCTCGAGGGGCACCGCGGGGCGTGGCGCGCCACCGCCCTCGAGATCGGCTGAGGCCCGACGCGCGGAAGCCCGCCCCGAGACCGGGGCGGGCTTCCGTCGTGCGGGTCAGCGCTTGCGCTGCTGCTTGGCGGCCTTTCGGCGCGCCTCGCGGTTGGCCGAGCCGTCGTCGCCGGCTGCGACCGCGGGCCGTGCGCCGGCGCTCTTGCCGCCTGCGTCCGCGCGCGTGATCACGCCACCGTCGCCGTCGACCGACGGGGCCGAGTACTGCAACGGAGCGCGCTCCGTCGGCCCGTCGATGCCCTTGGCCACGAGCTTGCCCGGCGTCGGACCGTCGGAGACCGACCGGGCGAGCGCCGCCTGCGCCCCGGCGCTGGCCGCCGCCTGGACCGCCGAGTCCGCCGTCACCGGGGGCGCCTCGGGCTCGGCGACCTGCACCTCCAGGTTGTAGAGGAAGCCGACCGTCTCCTCCTTGATGGCATCGGTCATCGCGTTGAACAGCTGGTAGCCCTCGCGCTGGTACTCCACCAGCGGGTCGCGCTGAGCCATCGCCCGCAGACCGATGCCCTCCTTGAGGTAGTCCATCTCGTAGAGGTGCTCGCGCCACTTGCGGTCGAGGACCGACAGGGTCACGCGCCGCTCGAGCTGGCGCATGTTCTCCGAGCCGATCTGCTCCTCGCGCTCGGCGTACGCGTGCGTCGCGTCGGAGAGGATCTCGCGCTCGATCAGCTCCGCCGAGAGGCGCGTCGGGCCGCCGGCCTGCTCGAGCACCTCGTCGGGCGTGATGGAGACCGGGTACACGGCCCGCAGCGCCGTCCAGAGCGCATCGAGGTCCCAGTCCTCCGGCCGGCCCTCCGCGGTGGCGCCCGTGATGTAGGCGGACAGGACGTCGTTGCGGAAGTGCTTGACCTGCTCGTGCAGGTCCTCGCCCTCGAGCACCCGGCGGCGCTGCTCGTAGATCACCACGCGCTGGCGGGACATGACGTCGTCGTACTTCAGGACGTTCTTGCGGATCTCGAAGTTGCGCGCCTCGACCTGCGACTGCGCCGACTGGATGCCGCGCGTGACGATCTTGGACTCGAGCGGCATGTCCTCGGGGAAGCCCGCGCGCGTCATCATCGACTCGGCCAGACCCGAGTTGAACAGGCGCATGAGGTCGTCCTGCATCGACAGGTAGAACCGGGACTCCCCCGGGTCGCCCTGGCGGCCGGAACGGCCCCGCAGCTGGTTGTCGATGCGGCGCGACTCGTGCCGCTCGGTGCCCAGCACGTACAGCCCGCCCAGCTCGACGACCTCGTCGTGCTCGGCGGCCACGGACTCCTTGGCCTTCTCGAGCGCGAGCGGCCATGCAGCCTCGTACTCCTCCGCGTTCTCCGCGGGGTCCAGGCCACGGGCCGACAGGTCCTCGACCGCCATGAACTCGGCGTTGCCGCCGAGCATGATGTCGGTGCCTCGACCGGCCATGTTCGTCGCGACGGTCACGGCACCCTTGCGGCCCGCCTGCGCGACGATGGACGCCTCACGCGCGTGCTGCTTGGCGTTGAGCACCTCGTGCGGGACGCCCTGCTTCTTCAGCTTGGAGGAGAGCAGCTCGCTCTTCTCGACGCTCGTCGTGCCCACCAGGACCGGCTGGCCCTGCGCGTGCCGCTCGACGATGTCGGCGACGACGGCATCGAACTTGCCGTCCTCGCTCTTGTAGACGAAGTCCCGCTGGTCGATGCGCTGCATCGTGCGGTTGGTCGGGATGGGCACGACCCCCAGGTTGTACGTGCCCTGGAACTCGGCGGCCTCGGTCTCGGCCGTACCGGTCATGCCGGCGAGCTTGCCGTAGAGCCGGAAGTAGTTCTGCAGGGTGATCGTGGCGAGCGTCTGGTTCTCCGCCTTGATGGCGACGCCCTCCTTCGCCTCGATCGCCTGGTGCATGCCCTCGTTGTAGCGGCGGCCCGGCAGGATGCGGCCGGTGTGCTCGTCGACGATCAGCACCTCGCCGTTCATCACGACGTAGTCCTTGTCGCGCTTGAACAGCTCCTGGGCCTTGATCGCGTTGTTGAGGAACCCGATGAGCGGCGTGTTGAGGGACTCGTAGAGGTTGTCGATGCCGAGGTAGTCCTCGACCCGCTCGATCCCCGGCTCGAGGACGCCGACGGTCCGCTTCTTCTCGTCGACCTCGTAGTCCCGCTCGGGCTGCAGCCGGCGGACGACCTTGGCGAACTCGGCGTACCACCGGTTGGTGTCGCCGGACGCCGGGCCCGAGATGATCAGCGGGGTGCGGGCCTCGTCGATGAGGATCGAGTCCACCTCGTCGACGATCGCGAAGTTGTGGCCGCGCTGCACCAGCTCGTCGGTGCTCCACGCCATGTTGTCGCGCAGGTAGTCGAACCCGAACTCGTTGTTCGTGCCGTAGGTGATGTCGCACGCGTACTGCTTGCGCCGCTCGGACGGCTCCTGCCGCGACAGGATGACGCCGCTGGTCAGGCCGAGGAACCGGTAGACGCGGCCCATCAGCTCGGCCTGGTAGCTGGCCAGGTAGTCGTTGACGGTGACGACGTGGACGCCCTTGCCGCTCAGCGCGTTCAGGTACGCCGGCGCCGTCGCGACGAGCGTCTTGCCCTCACCGGTCTTCATCTCGGCGATGTTGCCGAGGTGCAGCGCCGCGCCGCCCATGAGCTGGACGTCGAAGTGCCGCTGACCGAGGGTCCGGCGGGCGGCCTCGCGCACCGTGGCGAACGCCTCCGCGAGGAGGTCGTCGAGCGTCTCGCCGTCGGCGAGGCGGGCGCGGAAGCGGTCCGTCTCCTCGCGCAGCTCGGCGTCCGACAGCGCGACGAAGCTGTCCTCCAGGGCGTTGACCTGCTGGGCGATGCCCGACAGCTTCTTGACGATCCGGCCTTCACCGAGGCGCAGGACCTTCTCGAGGATCGCTGGCACGCACTACTCCCGACGTGTTCGCGCTCCGGGCGCGCGCGGCGTCGGAGCGGCTGAGGTGCCCGGCCGCACGGCCGGGCGCGTCCATCGTAGGCGAGCCTGCGCGGCGCGGGCGAAGAACGACCACCGCGCCGCCCAGCAGCACCGCGCCGACCACGCCGGTCACGCCKAGGCGCTCGTCGAGCAGGAGGACCGCGCCGACCGTGGCCGTGAGCGGTTCGAGCAGGGCGAGCAGGGCCGCGGTGGTGGCCGGGACGCGCCGCAGGCCGGTGAAGTAGGCGCTGTACGCCGCGGCGGTGGGCACCACGGCCAGGTAGGCCAGGAGCGCCCAGCCCTGCGCATCACCGGGGACGGCGAGCCCGGGTCCGGCCAAGGCAGCCACCGGCAGGAGCACGATTCCGCCGAGCGTGAACGCCGTCGCCGTCAGCGGCAGCGGAGCCAGCCCGGGCACGCTCCGGCGGTTCAGCCCGGTGATCGTCGCGAACGCGGCGGCCGCGACGAGCGCGAGCAGCGCACCCGCGGCGGTCCCCGGTCCCGCGGCGTCGGACGGGCCCACGAGGAGCACGAGCCCGGCCAGCGCGAGACAGAGGGCCACGAGGGTGCGGGGCGACGGGAGCCGACGCTCGGCGACGGCGGTGCCCACGGCCACGAGCAGGGGCGCCGCGCCGAGCGCCACGAGAGTCGCCACGGCCACGCCGGCCCGCTGCACCGCCGCGAAGTACGCGGCCTGGTAGACGGCGGCGAGCAGCGCGGTCTCGACGACGAGGAGGACCACCGGGCGCGTCCGGGCCAGCCCGCGCAGTCCGCCCGCCGCCGCCAGGCCGAGCAGCAGCACTCCCCCACCGCCCAGCAGGCGGTACGCGGCGACGGTCAGAGGCGGAAGGCCCGCGACGTCCGCGAGCGCGGCCCCCGCGAGCCCGCCCGTGCCCCAGAGCACACCGCCGAGCGCGACCAGCGCGAAGTCGCGCGGTCGGGTCTCGTGCGTCACGCGACGAACCGCACCGCGCGCGCCAGGTCGACTGCGAGGTCGCCCCGCAGCCCCCCGTCGCGGTCGCCCACGACGATGTCGCTCAGGCMGAGCCACCCCGCGAGCGCGTGCAGCTCCACGGCCAGGGGCTCGACCACGTCGGCGTCGGACAGGGTGGACCTCAGGGCACGGTGGGCCGCGTGGACGCGCAGGACGCCGGCCTGCCGGTCGGCCTTGAGGTCGACGAGCGCCGGCAGCGTCTCCCCCAGCAGGAACGGCAGCACGTAGTAGCCCCACACCCGTTGCGGCTCGGGCACGTAGATCTCGATGCGGTAGCGCAGGCCGAACAGCGCCTCGAGGCGGCGGCGCTCGAACACCAGCGGGTCGAACGGGTTGAGCAGCGCGCTCCCGGTCGCCCGGCGCGGCAGGTCCGCGTCGCGGTGCCGCCACACGGTGCCCTGGTTCCAGCCGTCGACCGTCACCTCGTGCAGGACGCCGTCCTCGACCAGGTCGGCGATCGCCGACAGGACCCGGGTCTCCTTGATGCGGAAGTAGTCGGCGATGCTGCGCAGGGTGCCGATGCCATGGGCGCGGGCGCCGATCTCCGTGAGCGCCCGGACCGCGTCCTCGTCCGACGGCTCCGGGGCGGCCAGCACGTCCGGCGGCAGGACGCGCGACGTCAGGTCGTACCGGCGCTCGAACGCACCGTTGCGGCCCGCGGAGGTGATCTCCCCCGTGAAGAACAGGAATTCCAGCACGCGCTTGGCGACCGACCAGTTCCAGCCCCACTCCCCGCGCGTGGTCGGGTGCTCGGCCTCGAAGTCCGCCTGCACCTCGCGAGCCGTGATCGGGCCACGCTCGGCGATGATCGTCCGGACCTCGCCGAGCACGGGCGAGTGCTTGAGGGGAACCTCCGCGATCCCGCCCCACGCCTCGTCCAGGTAGGCCCGCTGCCTCCAGCCGAGCAGCCGGTAGGTCTCGGGGGGCACGAACGACGCCATGTGCGCCCACGTCTCCACGAGTCGCCGCGGTGCCCGGCCGGACGCCCGGTCGAGCAGTGCGGGGTCGTACGCACCGATCCGGGAGAACGTCGGCATCAGGTGCGCGCGGGCCAGCACGTTGACCGAGTCGATCTGCAGCACACCCAGCCGGTCGACGACCTGCTGGAACTGCCGCATGGTCGGCGCCGCCGGACGCTGCGGGCGGGAGCGGTCGAGGCCCTGCGCGCGCAGGGTGATGCGACGGGCCTGCGAGAGGGACAGACGCTCGGGCTGCACGCGCCCATCCTGCCGTGCGCCACCGACACGGCGACGCCCGCCCGGTCGCGGGGACCGGGCGGGCGTCGTGGGCCGGGTGGGTCAGCCGCCGACCGCGGCCGCGACGGCGACCGGCGTGTCGAGCTTGATGATCCCGTAGCTCCAGCCGCGCCGGCGGTACGCGACCGACGGCTGCGCGGTCTCCGCGTCGATGAAGAGGAAGAAGTCGTGCCCGACGAGCTCCATCTCGTAGAGGGCGTCGTCGACCGTCATCGGCTGGGCCTGGTGGACCTTCTCCCGGATGACCACGGGCGAGTCGCCGAGCGTGGTCTCGACGGCGGCGTCCGGGTCGACCGGCGCGGAGGCCTGGGGCTCCGGCTCGGGCGGACGGACGTCGACAGGGGCGATCGGAGTGTGGTTGCGGTGGTCCTTGCGCCGGTCACGCGTGCGACGCAGCCGCTCGAGAAGCTTCCCGAGGGCCAGGTCGAGCGCCGCGTACCGGTCGTCTGCGCACGCCTCGGCGCGGATCACGGGTCCTCGGTCGACGACCGTGAGCTCGACGCGCTCACTGCTGCCCGCCTGGCGGGGGTTGGTCTCGTGCGACACGACGACATCGATCCGCTGCGCGCGGGGGGCCAGCTGCTCGACTTTCGCGAGCTTCTGCTCGACGTGCGTCCTGTACTTCGGAAGCACCTCGGTGTGCCGGCCGGCAACCACGATCTCCATGTGAGCCTCCTGCGAGGTCAGGGGCGGGCCGTACCCGCCCAGGTGACTAGCGATGGGCTGCCCGTTGGGCAGTCGGGCGGCGTCACCTCCTCCCGCGGCCCTGCCCGGACGACCCCCTCGGGTCGAGTCCGTGCGGCGCCGTGGCTCAGGCCCCCACGCTAACCCCGCGGCCCCCGGCGAACCAGCCGCACCGTGCGCGGATCACCCTGTGGACACGACCCGACCCGGCGGCAGCCGCGTCGCGGCGGCCGGGCCGGGCGTCGACGCCAGCGTGAAGGCCCCGACGACCCGAGCACCCGCGGCCTCGAGCGCCCCGCGGGCCGCCGCGAGCGTCGCACCGGTGGTCAGGACGTCGTCGACGACGACCGTCGCACGGCCCGGCAGCCGGGACGCCTGCGACRGCGCCACGMGGACGTGCCCCGCGAGGTTGCGCGACCGGGCCCGGGCCCCGAGGCCCACCTGGTCCCGCCCGCCGCGGCGGACCAGCACGGGTGCCGGTACCGCGAGCAGGCCGGCGCCGGCCAGCCCGTCGGCGACCGCGACGGCGAGCGCGCCCACGAGGTCGGCACCCCGTCGCCGGCGGGCGGCGGCGGTGGACGGCGCGGGCACGACGAGTACCGACCCGACCGCCAGCAGCGGCGCGATGTGGCCACCCGCGCGACCGGCCGCCCCGGCGAACGCGGGCGTGAGGTCGAGCCGGCCGCGGTCCTTCCAGGCGACGATCCCCCGCCGGACGTCGCCGGTGCAGTCGGCCAGCGTCCACACGGGCAGCGCCTCGGAGCCGTCGAGCCGGTCGAGGCGCGCCGCCCGGTCCTCGCACCGCCACGGACCGCCGGCGAGCCGCGCCGCGCAGCGGCCGCACCACGCGACGTCCTGGGCCCCGCAGCCCGCGCACTCCACGGGCAGCAGCAGGCCGAGCAGCTCCCGGAGCACCGTCATGTACCGAGCGTGGCTGACCCGCCGCGGGCGTCGTGTGCCGAGTGTGGAGGCGCGGGGCTGTTGGCGGCCCGGTCAGCCGGAGAAGAACGGGTCGGACGCGCCGTCCACGCCGAGCACCTGCGCCCACGTCGGCTGGACGAACCGCCGCAGCTCGCCGTCCGTCGTCGTCACGTAGATCCCGCTCCCCGCCGCGAGCGCCGCGAGCTTGGGCACGTCCGGCAGCGTCGTCGTCGGTCCGGCGACCGGCACGAGGTGCACGGCCGTGTTGCCGGTCGACCGCCCGATCACCGCGAGCGTCGACTCGTCCGCCCAGGCGACGGAGCTGGCGTCGACGAGCGAGGCGCCCGCCCGCTGCGGGATGCCCACCTGCTGAGGCGAGCCGGACTCGTCGCGCGTGATCGCGGCGACGTCGACCTTCACCTCGTCGGCTCCCGACGAGACGATGACGATCCGGACCCCGTCGCGGGCCACCCGCACGGCTCGCACCGTCCGGCCGGCGAGCCAGTCCCCGGCCACACGGACAGGGTCCCCGTCGGTGGGCACGGCGACGAGGCCGCCGGAGTCGGCGGTCCAGGCCCAGCCGAACCGGTCGACGGAGGGCGCGACGAGGCCCGTGCCGGTGAAGAGCTCGCGAGCAGGGGTCGTGCCCGTGGGCACGGTGGTCAGCGCCGTCGCGCCGGAGAGCATCACGCGGACCGAGGCGTCCTCGTTGCGCGCCGGGCTCCGGGCGTCGAGCCCCGCGAGCGAGCCGAGGTCCGGCACGGGCGTGGCGTCGCCGTCGACGAGCGCGACGATCTTGTCGTCCCGGAGGAACTCGACGTTGCTGGACGGCGGGTTCCCGCGTTGGAGGGTCTTGGTGCCCGGCTCGAGCAGCACGCCACCCGCGTCGACCTGGACGGAGCCGATGCCCTTGACCGGCAGCAGGCTCGCGTCGATCTGTGCCAGCAGGAGGTCACGGTCGGCGCGGGTGACCGCGAGCGCCGGAGCGAGGCTCACGTGCGCCACGCCGTCGTCGTCGATGGTGACGGACTGCGGGTTGAGCTCCACCCCGTCCGGCACCGCGGTGTCGACCGCGTCCTGCAGCCACGGCGACGGTCCGGAGAGCAGCTCCGTCATGATCGACGTCGGCAGGTTCTTCCACGGGAACCACCGCGACTCGGGGACGAGGAAGGCGTCGTCGGGCGAGAGGAAGTACAGCGAGGCGGGCCGGTAGCTCCGCGCGAAGTCCTCCTGCTGGAGGATCAGCCCGTCGGGCGGGAGCGCGATCCGCCACTGGTCCTTGTCGTCCTGCACCATCTCGAACGTCACCGACTCGCCGCCCTCGGGGGCGGCCTCGGCGTAGCGGCCGCCCTCGTCGACGCGGGCCTTGACCGGCACGTCGATGGTGACCTCGGTGTCGACGCTGGTCGGCTCGTACTGCCACGGGCCGGCGACGGTCACGCCCGCCAACGGCTTCCAGGTCGCCTTCGCCTCCCCCGCGAGGTACTCCCGAGCCGTCACGAACTGGTCGCTGAACCCGGCGGCGCCGGCGGCCAGGAAGCCGTCGACGATCTCGGTCGGCGTGTCCCCCGGCTGCGGGCCCTCGGCGAGCACGTCGATGTCCGCCGGCTCGGTGACCTCGGTGTCGCTCTCCTGCACGGGCCCCGAGGTCGGGATGGCCGAGCAGGCGGCGAGCACCGCCACGGTGAGGGCGGCGAGGGCGCCTCGACGGACGCGGGACGCGCTCATCGGACCTCCTGCCGCTCGGGCGTGTCGAGCTCGTCCGATGCCATGTCCGGCAGCGCGGCGGGGTCGGTGTGCGGGCGCACCACGGGGATGCGCAGCGCCTCGGTGATCGGCGACTCGTCCGGCGTGAGCGGGAGGGGCGACCCGGCGAGCCGGATGCCCGCGCGCCGCGGCAGCGTCAGCCGGAAGCTGGCCCCGCGACCGGGCCGGCCCCAGGCCTCGAGCCATCCCCCGTGCAGGTGGGCGTCCTCCAGCGAGATCGCCAGGCCGAGCCCCGTGCCGCCCGTCGTGCGCGCCCGCGCGGGGTCGGCGCGCCAGAAGCGGTCGAACACGTGGACCGCCTCGTCGGGCGTCATGCCGACACCGCGGTCGCGGACGGTGACGGCCACGGAGTGGGCGTCGGCCCCCACGGTGACCTCGACCGTGCTGCCTTCGGCGTGCTCGACCGCGTTGACCAGCAGGTTGCGCAGGATGCGCTCGACCCGACGAGGGTCGATGTCCGCGACGCAGCGCTCCTCCGGGACCACGACGTGCAGCCAGGCGCCGCGTCGCTCCGCGAGCGGGGAGGCGTGGTCGACCGCCTGAACGACCACGTCCCGCACGTCGCGGCTCTCCGCGTCCAGCACGGCCGCGCCGGCGTCGAACCGGCTGATCTCCAGCAGGTCGGCGAGCAGGTCCTCGAACCGGTCGAGCTGGGTCTGCAGGAGCTCCGCGGACCGCTTCGCGGCCGGGTCGAAGTCCTCGCGCGACGCGTGGATGACCTCGCCGGCCATCCGGATGGTGGTCAACGGCGTCCGCAGCTCGTGCGAGACGTCGGAGACGAACCGCCGCTGGAGGGTGGACAGCTCCTCCATGCGGTGGATCTGGTCCTGGAGGCTGTCGGCCATCTCGTTGAACGAGCGCGCGAGCGTCGCCATCTCGTCCTCGCCCTTCTCGGGCATGCGCTCCGACAGGTGGCCGTCCGCCAGACGCTCGGCCACCTCCGCTGCCCGCCGCACCGGTCGCACCGTCTGCCGCGTGACCAGCCACGTCATGCTGCCCAGCAGCACGACGAGAGCCACTGCCGCGAGTCCCAGGGTGCGCTGCAGGAAGTCGAGCCGGTCCTGCTCCGACTGCAGGCTGTAGAGGAAGAACAGCTGGTACGTGCCGTCGACGGGCACCGTCACGTCCTGGCCGACCATGAGCCCGGGCGAGACGCCCCCGGTGTCCAGCGGGATGGCCACGGACTGCCAGTGCTGCCCGCCCCCCGCCGTCGCGAGGCGCAGCTCGGGGCTGACCAGCGGGACCAGGTCCTGGTTGGAGTACGCGCCCGTGACGGCGACCGTGCCGCCCTTCTGGCCCGGTGCGCGCAGGAGGAACACCTCGCGGCGGTCGGAACCACCGGTGCGCTGCGCCAGGGCGACGTCCCGCAGCAGGCGCTGCACGTCCGTGCCCGACGTCGCGGTCGACGCGTCGAGCGTCGCCTGCGCCTGCTGGGTGGACCGCGCGCTCTCCTGGAGCACCTGGTCGAGCCGGGCCTGGAACAGGCCGTCGGCCATCCGGCCGCTGACGTACGCGCCCACCAGCAGGAGCGCGACCAGCCCGATCGCGAGAGTCGAGGTGATGACCCGCACCTGGAGCGACGACCGCCACGCCCGTGCCCACGAGCGGACCCGCCGCCGTGACCGTGCCCGGACCAGCCGCCAGGTGCTGCTCACCCGCACGAGCGTGCTCCCGACCGACTCACGTCGAGGCCACGCCCGCCTTGTAGCCGACACCACGGACAGTGACGACGATCTCGGGCTGCTCGGGATCGTTCTCGATCTTCGAGCGCAGACGCTGCACGTGCACGTTCACCAGGCGCGTGTCGGCGGCGTGCCGATAGCCCCAGACCTTCTCCAGGAGGACCTCGCGGGTGAACACCTGCCAGGGCTTGCGGGCGAGCGCGACGAGCAGGTCGAACTCGAGCGGGGTGAGGGACACCGGCCGCCCGGCGCGCGCCACCCGGTGGCCGGGGACGTCGATGGTCACGTCGCCGATGGTGAGGTGCTCCGGCGCGGGCTCGTCGCTGCGGCGCAGGCGCGCGCGCACCCGAGCCACCAGCTCCTTGGGCTTGAACGGCTTCGAGATGTAGTCGTCGGCGCCCGACTCGAGACCGAGGACGACGTCGACGGTGTCGCTCTTGGCAGTGAGCATGACGATCGGCACACCCGACTCCGCCCGGATCTGCCGGCACACCTCGTTCCCGTCCTTGCCGGGCAGCATGAGGTCGAGCAGCACGAGGTCAGGCTGGGTGGCCCGGAACACGCCGATCGCCTCGTCGCCGTCCTCGCAGAAGACGGGGTCGAACCCCTCCGACCGCAGCACGATGCCGATCATCTCGGCCAGGGCGGTGTCGTCGTCGACCACCAGCACGCGTCCCTTCATGGCGGCATTGTCGCACTGCACAGCCCCGCACCCGGGCCACCTCGGTCCACGACTCGACACGGGGGCCACAGATCACCCGGTCGCGCGCCGGACGCGCCACCCACCGTGGCACGATGAATGCTCCGCGGGGAGCCCAGGTGGGCCCTTGCGAGCATCCGCCCGTCCGACGACAGCCGAGGGAGCCGCGCTCGCATGACGAGCCCGCACGACGACGTGCCGCAGACGCCGACGTGGGCCGCGCCCGCCGGGAGCACGCCCCCGCCGCCGCCCGTCGCGCCGGGCCCCCCGGCTCCCCCGCCGGGGTGGGG
>NZ_JBFUKJ010000032.1:0-41523 GCF_056400905.1 Cellulomonas sp. P4_H12 | reverse complement strand
GGCACGCGCAGGCCGGCGGGGGCGGGTCCGGGCGCGGGCGTGCCGTGCTGCCGGACCAGCCGCCGCCAGGCCGCCTTGGCGTCCAGGCCGACCACGCGCTGCTCGAGCACAGCGGGCACGAGCGCCTCGAACACGTTGCCCGACCGCGGGATGCGCAGCCCGGGCAGCCGGTGGTGCGCGTCGCGGACCACGGGGTGCCGTGCGGGGTCGAAGCCCGTCGCGTCGTCGCGGGCACCGAGCAGGTCGGGCACGCCCGCGAGGGCGCGCTCCGCGCCCGGTCCCCAGGCGGTGACGTGGATGCCGTCGCTGCGCCGCACCAGGTGCCGGGTCGCCGGGCCGTCGGGCGTCGTCGTGGCCTGCCAGACTGACCCGTCCGGGGCGAACAGCCACGCCGGGTCGCCCGCGCCGCGGCGCAGCGGACCGAGCGTGCGCCGCACGTCGACCGGCTCGGTCGGGCGGTACACCGACGCGAGCCAGGTCTGCTCGTCGGCCTCCGCGGGGATCACGGCACCACTATGCGCCGCGAGGACGACAACGCGTGCCTCGCGCCCACCCACGGCACACTGCCTGCATGACCATCCGCACCGGGATCTCCGGCTGGCGCTACCCGCCGTGGCGCAAGGTCTTCTACCCGCCCGGCCTGCCGCAGCGCCGGGAGCTGGAGTACGCCTCGCGGCGGCTGACGTCGATCGAGATCAACGGGTCCTTCTACTCGCTGCAGCGCCCGGAGAACTACACGACCTGGGCGGCCGAGACCCCCGACGGCTTCCTGTTCTCGGTCAAGGGTCCCCGGTTCGTCACGCACATGAAGAAGCTGACCGACGTCCGCGTGCCGGTCGCCAACTTCTTCGCCAGCGGCGTGCTCGCGCTCGGGCCGAAGCTCGGGCCCGTCCTCTGGCAGCTGCCGCCCAACCTCGGCTTCCATCCCGACAAGCTCGCGGCCTTCTTCGACCTCCTGCCGCGCAGCACGGCGGCCGCCGCGGAGCTCGCGACCCAGCACGACGAGCGGCTGGACGACAGGGCCTGGACCACGACCGACGCCGACCGGCCGCTGCGGCACGTGCTCGAGGTGCGGCACCCGACCTTCGAGGTGCCGGAGTTCGTCGAGCTCCTGCGCGCGCACGGCATCGGCGTCGTGGTCGCCGACGCCGCAGGCCGGTGGCCCGTGATCGAGGACGTCACGGCCGACCTGGTCTACGTGCGCCTGCACGGCGAGACAGAGCTCTACGCCAGCGGGTACGACGACGAGTCGCTCGACCGCTGGGCGGCGAAGGTACGGATCTGGGCGGCCGGCGGCACGCCCGCGGACGCGCGCACGCTGGCGGCACCCGCCGACCCGGCCCCCGAGCGGGACGTGTTCGTCTACTTCGACAACGACATCAAGGTCCGGGCCCCGTACGACTCGATGGCGCTCGCGGCCCGCCTGGGGGTCACGCCGGCGCCGGAGGACTCGCTCAGCGGCCCTTGAGCCGCTGGATGAGCCGCCGGTCGCGCTTGGTCGGCCGGCCCGCGCCGCGGTCGCGCTCGCCGGCGACGACGTGCTCCTTCGGCACCGGGGCGGGGGAGCGGTCGAGGTAGCAGGTCACCGCGACGGGGGCGCCGACGCGCTTCACCACCGTGCGCTGTACGACGACGATCCGCTCCCGCTCGCCGCCGCGGACGTGCACCTCGTCGCCGGGCACGACCATCGTCGCGGGCTTGGCACGGTCCCCGTTGACGCGCACGTGGCCGGCGCGGCAGGCGGCCGCCGCGGCGGACCGGGTGGCGAACAACCGCACCGCCCAGGTCCACGCGTCCACGCGCGCTCGCGTCACCTCAGCCACCAGCCGAGCCTCTCACGGCGGACGGACGACGAACGGGCCGCGCCCGACGAGCCGACGCGCACGGTCCGCAGCTGGTCCCGAACCCGGCATGGGTGCCGTGCCGTCGCGGGCAGACGGCACCCCTGTCGGGTTCGGCGTCGACTCTCGTGGGAAGGCGCCCCGACATACGGTGGAGCGATGACCACCACCTCTGCCCAGGTCGTCGCCGTCGTCGGCGGCTACGTCGTCCCCGTCGTCTCCGAGCCGATCGACGGCGGCACCGTGCTCGTCGTCGACGGGCGCATCACGGCCGTCGGCGCCGACGTCGAGGTGCCGGACGGCGCCCGGGTCATCGACGCGACCGGCCGCTGGGTGCTGCCGGGGTTCGTCGAGTCGCACGGGCACGTCGGCCTGCACGAGGAGGGCGAGGGGATGGCCGGCAACGACACCAACGAGATGACCACGCCCAACGCGGCGGCGGTCCGGGCGATCGACGCGATCAACATCGACGACGAGGGCTTCCGCGACGCGCTGATCGGCGGGATCACCTCGATCGTCGTGAAGCCGGGGTCGGGCAACCCGATCGGCGGGCAGTCCGTGGCGATCAAGGCGTGGGGCGGCCGGACGGTCGACGAGCAGGTGATCTCGGCGTCGGTGAGCGTGAAGTCGGCGCTGGGGGAGAACCCGAAGCGCGTCTACGGCGAGCGCAAGCAGACGCCGTCCACCCGGCTGGGCACGGCGCTCGTCATCCGCGAGGCCTTCACGAAGGCACGGCACTACGCGGCCGCGCGCGCCGCCGCGGCGACCAAGGGCGAGCCGTTCGCGACCGACCTAGCGCTGGAGACCCTCGCCCGGGTGCTCGACGGCGAGCTCGCCTGGGACCAGCACACGCACCGCCACGACGACATCGCGACCGCCCTGCGGCTCGCCGACGAGTTCGGCTACCGCCTCGTCATCAACCACGGCACCGAGGCGCACAAGATCGCCGACGTGCTGGCCGAGCGCGACATCCCGGTGATCTTCGGCCCGATGTTCACCACGCGGTCCAAGGTCGAGCTGCGCGACCGGGCCATCGCCAACCTGGCCACGCTGGCCGCCGCCGGGGTCCGGGTCGCGATCACCACCGACCACCCCGTGGTGCCCATCAACTTCCTCGTCCACCAGGCCACGCTCGCGGTGAAGGAGGGGCTCCCGCGGCAGACCGCTCTCGAGGCGCTGACCGTGAACCCCGCCGCGTTCCTGCGACTGGACGAGCGGGTCGGCGCGCTGGCCCCCGGGCTCGACGGCGACGTCGTCGTGTGGTCCGGGGACCCCCTCGACGTGGCGTCCCGCGCCGAGCACGTGCTCATCGACGGCCGGACCGTCTACACCTGGGACGACGCCGCCGGCCGCGGCGTGGTGGTGGAGCGCGGCACGCGCTTCACCGACCCGAGCTAGCGCCAGCCGCGACCGCCCGACGAGCGGTCGAGGGCCAACGAGGCGACTTCGTCCTGCTGGGCAGGACGAAGTCGTCTCGATCACGTCAGCGGCGCGGTCAGGGGCCGCCGGGCTGCGGGACCGTCAGTCGCGTAGCTCCAGGTACTTGCTGATCAGGGAGCGGGTCGACGGGTCCTGCGTGGCGAGCGCGTCGGTGTCGCCCTGCACCGCCGAGGCGATCTCGAGCGCGAGCTTCTTGCCCAGCTCGACGCCCCACTGGTCGAACGAGTCGATGCCCCACACGACGCCCTCGACGAACGTGATGTGCTCGTACAGCGCGATCAGCTGGCCGAGCACGCTCGGGGTCAGGGCCGGCGCGAGGATCGACGTGGTGGGTCGGTTCCCGGAGAACACGCGCGCGGGCACGATGTCCTCGGCCGTGCCCTCGGCGCGCACCTCGTCGGCGGTCTTGCCGAAGGCCAGGGCCTTGGTCTGCGCGAAGAAGTTGGCCAGGAACAGGCTGTGCACGTCGACGCCGCCGTCCTGCAGCGGGTGCGCCGGGTTGGCGACCGCGATGAAGTCGGCCGGGATCAGGCGCGTGCCCTGGTGGATCAGCTGGTAGAACGCGTGCTGGCCGTTGGTGCCGGGCTCGCCCCAGAACACCTCGCCGGTCTGCGTGGTGACGGGCGTGCCGTCCCAGCGCACCGACTTGCCGTTCGACTCCATCGTCAGCTGCTGCAGGTAGGCGGGGAACCGGTGCAGGTACTGCGCGTACGGCAGGACCGCGTGGGTGTGCGCACCGAGGAAGTTGACGTACCAGATGTTCAGCAGGCCCATGAGGACGGGCACGTTCGCCGCGAACGGCGTGGAGGCGACGTGCTCGTCGACCGCGTGGAACCCGGCGAGGAAGTCCCGGAAGGCGTCGGGCCCGATCGCGACGGCCAGGGAGGTGCCGATGGTCGAGTCGACCGAGTACCGGCCGCCGACCCAGTCCCAGAACCCGAACGCGTTGGCGGGGTCGATGCCGAAGGCGGCGACCTTGTCGAGCGCCGTGGAGAYCGCCACGAAGTGCCGGGCGACCGCCGCGTTCCGGGACTCGTCGTCGTCGGGGGTGCCCAGCTGCTCCCAGAGCCAGGCGCGGGCGAGGCGGGCGTTGGTCAGCGTCTCCAGCGTGCCGAACGTCTTGGACGCGACGATGAACAGCGTGGTTGCGGGGTCGAGGCCCTTGACCGTCTCCGCGAGGTCGCTGGGGTCGATGTTGGAGACGAACCGGACCTCGAGCCCGTCCTGCACGTAGGGCTTGAGCGCCTCGTACGCCATCACGGGGCCCAGGTCGGAGCCGCCGATGCCGATGTTGACGACGGTCCGCACCCGCGAACCCGTCACGCCGGTCCACTCGCCGGAGCGGACCTTGTCGGCGAACGCGAACATCTTGGTGAGCTCCGCCTGCACGTCGCGGTCGATGTCCTGACCGTCCACCGCGAGCGACGGCGAGGCGCCCGGCGGGCGGCGCAGCGCGGTGTGCAGCACCGCACGGTCCTCGGTGACGTTGATGTGGTCGCCGCGCAGCATCGCCTGGAGGCGGTCGGCCAGGCCGACCTCGTCCGCCAGGCGCGTGAGCAGCGCGACGGTCTCGTCGGTGACCAGGTTCTTGGACAGGTCCACCGTGAGGTCGGCGAGCGGGAGGGTCAGGCGGGCGGCGCGCTCGGGGTCGGCGGCGAACCAGCCGCGCAGGTCCGGCGAGAGCGTCGACTCGTGGGCGCTGAGCTCCTGCCAGGCGGTCGTGGTCGTGGCGTCGATGGGCTGCGTGGACACGGTGTTCCCTCTCTGCCGGCGTCCGCCCGGCCGCGCGGAGGCGCGGTGGGCGTGCGGCGGGTGTGCGGAGTGCTGCGCGACGGCGGTCGCGACGTCGGGCTGGCTCCACCGTATTGCGCGAGCACGGCCCGTCGCACCGCACGGCGGACATGCGGACCGGCCGCGACGTCGGAATCGGCGCACCCGCCCGGTTAGGTTGGGCGACATGTCTGCGATCCCCACCGCCGTCGTCGCCGCGCTCACCCTCGTGGTCGGGTTCGCCGTCGCCGAGCTCACCGGCGTGCGCGCCCTGGGCGGCGTCGTCCTGGTCGCCGGCGTGCTCTGGTGCGCGGTCCGCGCGCGGGCGGCCGGCTGGTGGCGCGTCGGCGCCGTCGTGCTGGTCGGCGCGGTGTGCTTCGCAGGATCGCACCTGCTGGGGCGCGCGATCGACGCCTGGCCGGCCGTCGTCGTGGCCGCGCTGGTGCTGGGAGTGGCGACGTACGCGCTGGTGGACGTGCCGGTCCGGGAGCCGGCGACGACGAGGTGACCGACGCGCTCCTGGTCTGCTGCGGCCTGGCGACGCTCGACGTCGTGCAGGTGGTCGACCGGCTGCCCCGCGCCGACGAGAAGGTGGTCGCGCGCCGGCTCGACGTGACGTTCGGCGGCCCGGCGGCCAACGCGGCGGCGACCGCCGCGGCGCTCGGCGTCCGCACGCGCCTGGTGACCGCGCTCGGTTCGGGTCCGGTCGCCGACCTCGTCCGGGACGGGCTCGTCGCGGCCGGCGTCGAGGTCGTCGACCTGCTCGCGGGACGGCCCGGCGCGCCCGCGGTCTCGACCGTGCTGGTGACGGCCGGGACCGGGCAGCGGGCCGTCGTGTCCGTCAACGCGACGGGCGTGGGCGCCCTCGAGGCACCGGGGCCGGACGCGCTCGACGGAGCGACCGCCCTGCTGGTCGACGGGCACCACCTCGAGGTCGGGCTCGCGCTCGCGACCGCGGCGCACCACCGCGGGGTCCCCGTGCTGCTGGACGGCGGCAGCTGGAAGCCGGGGCTGGAGCGGCTCCTCGCCGTCGTCGACCACGCGGTCCTGTCCGCCGACTTCGCACTGCCCGACCGGCCTGCGGAGCCGGAGGACCTCCTGGACCTGGTCGCGGCCCTCGGGCCCCGGAACGTCGCCCGGTCGGCCGGCGCGGGGCCGGTGCTCGTCAGGACCTCGTCAGCCGCCGGGGGCGTCTCGTGGTCCCGCATCGATCCGCCCGAGGCGGAGGTGGTCGACACGCTGGGCGCCGGCGACGTGCTGCACGGCGCGACCGCCGCGAGCCTGGCCGACGGCGCGGGGATCGTCGCCGCGCTGACCGAGGGGGTCCGCAGGGCGTCGGAGTCGGTGCGGTGGCCGGGGGCGCTGGGGTGGGTGCGCGCGTCGGGCTGACGGCGTAGGCCGTTCGGTCGAGCCGCGCGGTGCACTGCGGTGCCTAGGCTGCACGCGTGATCCCCGACGCCCTCCGTCCGCTGTGGACGGCGCCCCGGCCTCCGGGCGCGCCGGCGCGCGTCTGGCGGGACTGGGTGCTGGTCGTCCTGCTGGTGCCGACCGCCGTGCTCGAGACGCTGCACCGCAACGACGTGCCGTGGAAGCCCGCCTCGCTGGCCGTGGCCCTCGTGACCGTCGTGGCGGTGCTGTGGCGGCGGACGCACCCGCTCGCGGTCACCGTCGTGGTGTTCGGCAGCCTGGCGGTCGTCGACGCGGCCGCCCTGGTGGCCGGGGTGGGCGAGTGGGGGCTCTACGCGTCGGTCTGCCTCCTGCTGGTCCCGTACGCGCTGGTCCGCTGGGGGAGCGGGCGGGAGATCGTGCTGGGGCTGGGCGTCGTCCTGGTCGCGCTGGCCCTCGGGATCGCCGGTCACTGGACCGGCATCGGGGACGCCGTGCTCGAGGTCGTCTTCCTGCTCTCCCCGGCCGGCATCGGCGCCTGGGTGCGCTACGGCGCCACGGCGCGCCTGCGCGAGCAGGACCAGGTGCGGCTGCGCGAGCGCGAGCAGCTCGCGCGGGAGCTGCACGACACCGTCGCCCACCACGTCTCGGCGATCGCCGTGCGTGCCCAGGCGGGCCGGGTGGTCGCGGCGACGGACCCGCAGGCGGCGCTCGACGCCCTGCGGCTCATCGAGACGGAGGCCTCGCGCGCGCTCACCGAGATGCGCCTCATGGTCGGCGCGCTGCGCGACGGTGCCGCGCCCGAGCTGGCGCCGCAGCAGGGGATCGCGGACCTCGAGCGGCTCGCGCGGGCCGTCGGCGGGCCGCCGCGCGTCGAGCTGGAGCTGTCCGGGGACCTGGACGACCTGCGGCCGGCGGTCGGCGTCGCGGTGTACCGGCTGGCCCAGGAGTCGATCACGAACGCGCTGCGCCACGCCCGGCACGCCTCGCGGATCGACGTGCGCCTCGTCGGTGACGACGACAGCGTGCGGCTCACGGTGGTCGACGACGGCGAGGCGCCCACCCGCACGGGGACGGGCTACGGGCTCGTGGGGATGACCGAGCGCGCCGCCCTCCTCGGCGGCACGCTCGACGCGGGGCCGGGTCCCGACCGCGGGTGGGCGGTCGCCGCCGTGCTGCCGAAGGTGGGGGCGGTCCGATGACGATCCGCGTGCTGGTGGCCGACGACCAGGAGATCGTCCGCACGGGCCTGGCGATGATCCTCGCGGCGCAGCCCGGGATCGAGGTGGTCGCGCAGGTCGCCGACGGGCGGCAGGCGGTGGCGCGGGCGCGCGAGCTGCGACCCGACGTGTGCCTGCTCGACATCCGCATGCCGGAGATGGACGGCATCGAGGCCACGCGACGGCTGGCCGGGCCGGACGTGGCCGACCCGCTCGCGGTCGTCGTCATCACCACGTTCGACCTCGACGAGTACGTGCACGGCGCGCTGCGGGCGGGCGCGCGGGGCTTCCTGCTCAAGGACGCCGGTCCCGAGCTGCTGGTCCAGGCGGTGCACGCGGCGGCGGCCGGCGACGCCCTCATCGCGCCGAACGTCACGGTCCGCCTGCTCGCCGCGTTCGCGGCGGGCGGGGACGGGCAGCCGCCTGCTCAGCCCATCGCCCCGCTGACGGTCCGCGAGGAGGAGGTGCTGGTCACCGTCGCGCGCGGCAGGACGAACTCCGAGATCGCCGACGAGCTGCACATCAGCCTCGGCACGGTGAAGACCCACCTCGGCAGCCTCATGGACAAGCTCGGGGCCCGGAACCGCGTGGAGCTCGCGATGTGGGCGTACGAGACGGGCCGGATGGGCCGCTAGCCGGCGAGCGCCTCGCGGACCAGCGGCGCGACCCGCGTGCCCAGCAGCTCGATCGAGCGCAGCGACTCGGCCTGTGGGACGCCGGAGAGGTCCATCTGGAACGACTGCCGGTCGTGGTGCAGCACCTCGTGGAGGGCGACGATCCGCTCGGCGATCTGCTCGGGCTCGCCGACGAAGTACGCGCCGCCGCGCGCGGCCTGCGACTCGTAGGAGATGCGGTTGGGCATCGGGAAGCCGCGCTCCGACGAGATGCGCCGCATCGACTCCAGCCAGTACGGGTAGAAGAAGTCCCGCGCCGCCTTGCCGTCCTCCGCGAAGAAGCCCATGCCGGCCACCGAGACGAAGCGGTCCTCCGGGGGGTGCCCGGACTCGGCGTGCGCGCGGCGGTACAGGTCGACCAGCGGCGCGAACTGGGCGGGCTGCCCGCCGATGATCGCGTAGCTGATGGGCAGCCCCAGCACCCCGGCGCGCACCGACGACTGCGGGTTCCCGCCGGTCGCCACGGCGATGCGCAGGTGCTGCCCGCGGCCGGGGTGGTCGAACGGGCGGGGGAGGACCAGGGCGTCGTCGAGGGCGGGCCGGAACCGTCCCTGCCACGTGGTCCGCTCGGCGGCGTCGAGCCGCAGGAGCAGCTGGATCTTCTCGTCGTAGAGGTCGTCGTAGTCGTCGAGGGACGCGCCGAACAGCGGGTAGGACTCGATGAACGACCCGCGGCCCGCCAGCAGCTCGACGCGACCCTCCGACAGCAGGTCCATGGTCGCGAACTGCTGGTAGACGCGGACGGGGTCCTCGGTCGACAGGACCGTGACGGCGCTGCCGACGGTGAGCCGGGAGGTCTGCGCGAGGGCGGCGGCGATGACCGTCGACGGCGACGAGATCGCGTAGTCGGGCCGGTGGTGCTCGCCGATCCCGACGTAGTCGAGCCCCACCTCCTCGGCCAGGCGCACCCGTTCGAGCACCTCGCGGATGCGCTGACCGGGGGAGACCTGACTGCCGGTCGTGGGGTCGGGGTGGACGTCGCCGAACGTGTACAGGCCGAGTTCCATGACCATGCGAACGCATCGACCCCACCGCCTGTTCCCGGCGTTCCCGCAGGTCGCAGCGTCGGCGCAGGTCATGACGGTGGGTGCGTTCCCACGGCGCAGCGATGAATCGTTACGGCTGTGTCATCCCATGAGTCGGCCCGGTGAACGTCCGGTCACGATGTGGTCACGGTCACAGAAGTGAGTTGACTTCGATTAGTAAGGAAGGTCTACTAACAAACGTGACAGCGACCACGCAGCCCCTCGCGGCAGCCCGCGGAGTCGGTCGGGCCCTGCGCCCGACCGGCAAGGTGCTGCCCGAGCACGCTCGTGCGCACAACCGCTCGCTCGTCCTCGCGCACCTGTTCCACATCGGCCCCGCGTCCCGCGCCGACATCGCCCGCAGCACGGGGCTCACCCGCGTGACGGTGTCGGGCCTGGTGGCGGACCTCATCGCCGAGGGCCTGGTCGAGGAGCTCGGCGTCCGCGTCGAGGGCAAGGTGGGCAAGCCCGCGACGCTCGTCGGGATGCGGACCGCCGACTTCCAGATCATCGCCGTGGACCTCACCGACGACTCGCGCCTGCTGGGCGCCGTGATGACCCTGGTGGGCGGCGTGGTCGACCGGCGTTCCGTCGCCCTCGAGGGCCGCACCGGCGACGCGGCGGCCGACCTGCTCGAGAACCTCTGCCGGGACCTGCTCGCCGCCGCGACCCGGCCGGTCATCGGTGTCGGCATCGCGTCGCCGGGCGTCATCGACCTCGCGGGCACCGTCGTCCAGGCCCCGAACCGGGGCTGGTACGACCTCCCGCTCGCCGCGAACCTCACGCAGGCGCTGGGCGTCCCCGTGCACGTGGCCAACGACGCCAACACCCGCGCGCTCGGCGAGTTCACCTACGGCTCCGCCGCCGGGTCGGGCTGCATGGTGGTGACGATCGGGGAGGGCGTCGGCGCCGGGATCGTCGTCGACGGTGCCCTGGTCCTCGGCCGGCACCACGCCGCGGGCGAGATCGGCCACGTGACCGTCGTCGACGGCGACGTGCGCGACGAACCACCGCTCGACTGCGCGTGCGGCCGCTCCGGCTGCCTCGAGACCGTGCTCAGCGTCCCGGCCCTGCGCCGCCGGACCGCCGGTCTGTCCCCCGAAGACTCCGACGCCGCGCTGGCGTCGGTCGGACGGCTGCTGGGCATCGCCCTGGCACCCGTCGTGAGTGCGCTCGACCTCGCCGAGGTCCTGCTCTCCGGTCCGCCGGAGCTGCTGGACGGACCTCTGCGCGACTCGGCGCTCGCCACCGTCCGTGCGCGGACCATGCCCGTCATCGGGCACGGCCTCGCGCTGCGGATGGGATCCCTCGACGAGGACGGGGCTCTCGCTGGTGCGGCGGTCCTGGTCCTGTCAGGCCAGCTGGGGGTCTCGTGACGACCCCCAGCCGGCCCCTTGCAGGTCGGAAGAAACCCCCGGCGACGCCGTCCGGCGCTCGTCTCGCTCACGGGAGGAACCCCAACGTGAAGATCCTACGTTTCGCGGCCGTCGGCGTGGCGGCCGCGCTCACGCTCGCGGCCTGCGGCAACGGCGACGACGCTGGCGACGACGCCAGCACGCCCGCCGGCACGCCGGAGCCCGCCACCATCAAGCTCTGGCTCAACGGCACGGACACCCCGCAGGCGCTGCGCGACTACCTCACCACGACCTTCGAGTCGGAGAACCCCGGCTCCAAGCTCGTCATCGAGGAGCAGGACTGGAGCGGGCTCGTCCCGCGCCTGCAGACCGCGCTGGCCTCCGAGGACCAGACGCCTGACGTCGTCGAGATCGGCAACACGCAGTCGCCGACCTTCACCTACGCCGGTGCGTTCGCCGACATCTCGGACATGTACGACGAGCTGGGCGGCGAGAAGCTGCTCCAGGGCTTCGTCGACGCCGGTAGCGCGGACGGCAAGTTCTACGCCGCCCCGTACTACTCCGGTGCGCGTGCCGTGTTCTACAACAAGGACGCGTTCGCCGCGGCCGGCGTCGAGGTGCCGACCACGCTCGACGAGTTCACCGAGGTGGCCAAGAAGCTCCAGACGGACACGCAGTCCGGCTTCTGGCTCCCCGGCCAGGACTGGTACAACGGCGCCGCCTGGATCTACACCAACGGTGGCGACCTCGCGGTCAAGGACGGCGACTCCTGGAAGGGCGCGCTCTCCTCGCCGGAGTCCATCAAGGGCCTCGAGGAGGTCCAGGACCTCTTCAAGAACGCCACGCACGCCCCGGCCGACAGCGACTCGAACGAGCCCTGGGTCCCGTTCAACGCCGGCCAGGCTGCCATGTTCTCCGCGCCGACCTGGGCGCGCTGGAGCATCGACCTGCCCGCCTGCAACAAGGGCGTCGCAGCCGACGACAAGTCGGACGCGGCCAAGGCGCTGCTGACCGAGCAGCAGGCCTGCAACGAGGAGCACACCGGTGTCTTCCCGCTGCCGGGCCTCGACGCCGGCTCGTACGCGACGGGCTTCGCCGGTGGCTCGAACATCGCCATCGCGGCGAAGTCGAAGCACCCGGAGCTGGCCAAGAGCCTCCTGAAGATCATCTTCACGGCGGACTTCCAGAACCAGCTGGGCCAGAACGGCCTCATCCCGGGCAACACGGAGTACGCGGACTCGATGGGTGACGACGTGTACGCCAAGGCCGCCGTCGCGGCCGCGCTCAACGCCAAGCTCACGCCGGCGGCCGAGAAGTGGGCCGACGTCGAGGGCGACCGCATCCTGGAGGACTTCTTCCAGAAGCTCGCCACCGGTGCCGACGTCAAGGAGAGTGCCGCTGCGACGGACAAGCTCCTCGAGGACGCGCTGAACTGATCCGGCTCCGGCCGGCCGCCTCCCCACCCGGGGCGCGGCCGGCCGGGACCTGATCGGCCGGACGACCTCCGGCCGATCGCTCCGCTCGACGATCAACGGTCCACCGGTCCTCGATCGGCGGACCACCTGATCCGGGCACGACCGGGCCTGCCTCCGCGGGCCGGCCCGGTCGTGCCACCAGACAGGAGTTCCCCATGGCAGCCTCTGCCCCCGCGCTGCAGCAGGACGACGTCGCCGTCGCCTTCCCGCGCCGCCGCCGCCGCAAGCTCGGCGTGTACGGCCTGCTCGTCCCCGCCGCCGTCCTCATGGGCGTCGCCCTCGGCTACCCGCTGATCCGCCAGTTCGTCATCTCCTTCCAGGAGTACGGGCTGCGCCAGCAGTTCGGTCAGCCCGCCGAGTGGGTCGGGCTGCAGAACTACACCGACCTCCTGACGGACCCCTACGTGTGGGCCGTCATCGGACGCTCGATCGCCTTCTGCCTGGTCAACGCCGCCGTGACCATGCTCATCGGCATCGCGTTCGCCGTGCTCATGTCGCGGATCGGGACCGCCCCGCGCATCACGCTGCAGGTCTCGCTCCTGCTCGCCTGGGGCACCCCGGTGCTCGCGTCGATGACCGTCTGGCAGTGGCTCTTCGACTCGCAGTACGGCGTCATCAACTGGGTGCTGGCCCACGTGTTCGGCATGGAGGACATGGCCGGCCACTCGTGGATCATCCAGCCGCTGTCCTTCTACTTCGTCGCGACGGTCATCGTCGTGTGGATGTCCGTGCCGTTCGTCGCGTTTTCCGTCTACGCGGGCCTGCTGCAGGTCCCCGAGGAGACGATGGAGGCCGCCCAGCTCGACGGCGCCTCGTCGCGCCAGCGCTTCTGGAACATCACGATCCCCATGATCCGGCCGGTGCTCTCGATCGTGCTCCTGCTGCAGGTCATCTGGGACCTCAAGGTGTTCACACAGATCTACGTGCTCCAGCGGGCCGGCGCGCCGACGCGCGAGACCAACCTGCTGGGCACCCTCATCTACTCCTACGCCAAGGAGTTCTCGCTGGCCGGTGCGCTCGCCACGATCATGCTGGTGCTGACGCTCGCCCTCACCGGGTTCTACATCCGGCAGATGCTGAAGGAGGACGAGCTGTGAGCGCCGTCGACGTTCCCGCACCCGCGCCACAGGCGACGCCGCAGGAGATCTCGCTCCGCACGGCGCCGAAGTCCTCCGAGGCGGGCCGGGCCCAGTCGCGCGGCGGTCGTCGCGCGCTCGGCATCCTGGCCGTGGTCCTCGCGATCCTGTGGGTCTTCCCCATCTACTGGATGATCAACAGCGCGTTCCTGCCGCTGAACAAGCTGCAGACGCCGGACCCGACGTTCTTCCCGCTGGGCGGCACGCTCTCGAACTTCCGGCGGGTGCTCAACGACCCGACGTTCTGGGCGGCGATGCGCATCTCGCTCGCGGTCGTCGTCATCGTGCTGATCGCGGCGCTGATCTTCGCGTTCCTCGCCGCGCTGGCGGTGAGCCGGTTCCGGTTCCGCGGCCGCAAGGGCTTCATCCTCACGATCCTGGTCGTGCAGATGATCCCCGCCGAGGGTCTGTTCATCTCGCAGTACCAGATGCTCGACGGCTGGAACCTGGTGAACAAGGTCGCCGGCCTGGCGCTCGTCTACACCGCCGCGATCCTGCCGTTCACCATCTGGATGCTGCGCGGGTTCGTCGCCGGGGTGCCGATCGAGCTCGAGGAGGCCGGCATGGTCGACGGGCTGTCGCGCACGGCAGCCTTCTTCCGGATCACGTTCCCGCTGCTCGCACCCGGCCTGGTCGCCGCCGGCGTCTACGGCTTCCTGCAGGCGTGGAACGAGTACACCCTCGCCCTCGTCGTCATGACCGACCCCACGCAGCGCACGCTCCCGCTGTGGCTGCAGGGGCTCGTCGAGTCCAACCGCGCCACCGACTGGGGCGTCGTCATGGCCGGGTCCGCGCTGATCGCGATCCCCGTCATCGTGTTCTTCCTGTTCGTGCAGAACAAAATGACGTCCGGGCTCGTCGCGGGTGCGGTGAAGGGCTGACGTGAGCACGCAGGGGATCCCGACGCCGCAGGGGCGGGCGTCGGACGGGAACGCACGTCCGTGGTCGGTCGGGCTCGACGTCGGCGGCACCAAGGTGCTCGGCGTGCTGCTCGACGCCGACGGCGTGGCGCGCCACCAGCTCCGGTCGGCGACCGTCGGCGGCGTGGACGGGGTGGTCGACACGATCGTGTCGGTGGTCGAGGAGCTCGCCGCGAGCGCCGGAGTGCCGGTCGCGGAGCTGGCGGGCGTCGGGATCGGCCTGCCCGGCGTGGTCGACGCCGCCGACGGCACCGTCGAGCACGCGGTCAACCTCGGCATCGAGAGCCGCACGCCGCTCGCCGCCCTCGTGGCCGCGCGGCTGGGTCTGCCCGTCCGCGTGGAGAACGACCTCACGGTCGCCGTCGTCGGCGCCGCGCACACGGTCGACGGGCGTCGCGCCGCGGCCGACGCCGACGTCGTGCACGACCTGGCGTTCCTGGCGCTCGGGACGGGCCTCGCCGCCGGCCTGCTGCTCGAGGGCCGCCTGCGGCGCGGCTCGACGGGCGGCGCGGGGGAGATCGGGCACCTGACGCTGGTCCCCGGCGGCCTGCCCTGCAAGTGCGGCCAGGCGGGCTGCCTCGAGCAGTACGCGTCGGGCTCGGCGCTCGACGCCGCGTGGCCCAGCCGCTACGGTCGGCCGGCGCCGGAGGAGCTCTTCGTCGCGGCGGAGGCCGGCGACCCGCGGGCGGTCGAGATCCGCGACCAGTTCGCCTGGGCGGTCGCCTCGGCGGTCCGGATCCTGGTGCTGACCTGTGACGTCGAGCTCGTCGTCATCGGCGGTGGCGTCAGCGCGCTGGGGCAGCCGCTGCTGCGGGCGGTCACCGCGGAGCTCGAGCGCGAGGCGCAGGCGTCGCCGTTCCTCGCGTCGATGGGGTTGGCCAGGCGCGTCAGCCTCGCGCCCGCCGACGTGCCGGTCGGCGCCGTCGGAGCCGCCCTGCTGGGCAGAGGGGAGTACGTCTGATGGAGGTCGTCATCGCACCCGGCCCGGAGCTGGGCCGGCTCGCCGCCGCCGCGATCGAGCAGCTGGTGCGCGACCAGCCCGACGCCGTCCTGGGTCTGGCCACGGGCTCGAGCCCGCTGGCCGTCTACGACGAGCTCGCGCGCCGGCACGCCGAGCACGCGCTCTCGTTCGCGCGCGTCCGCGCCTTCATGCTCGACGAGTACGTCGGCCTGGCCGCCGACCACCCGCAGCGCTACCGCAACGTCATCGACACGGAGATCGCCTCGCGCGTCGACTTCGCGCCGGGCGCCGTGCAGGGCCCGGACGGGCTGGCCGAGGACCTGGTCGCGGCGTGCGCGGCGTACGAGGAGGCGATCGAGGCGGTCGGCGGGGTCGACCTGCAGCTGCTCGGCATCGGCACGGACGGGCACATCGCCTTCAACGAGCCCGGTTCGTCGCTGGCGTCGCGCACCCGGATCAAGACGCTCACTCGCCAGACGCGCGAGGACAACGCCCGGTTCTTCGACGACGACATCGACCAGGTGCCGCAGCACTGCCTCACGCAGGGCCTGGCGACGATCATGTCCGCGCGCCACCTCGTGCTGCTGGCCACCGGCAAGGGCAAGGCCGAGGCCGTGCACCAGCTGGTCGAGGGCCCGGTCAGCGCCATGTGGCCGGCGACGATCCTGCAGCACCACCCGCACGTCACCGTGCTCGTCGACGACGCCGCCGCGAGCCGCCTCCAGCTGGCCGACTACTACCGCGAGACCTTCGCGTCGAAGCCGGACTGGCAGGGGCTCTGAGGGGTCGTCCGGTGACCTTCCGCACGCCGGACCCAGCCGGTCGGCGTCGGAGCCCCGACGTACACTCGTGGCCATGAGCGAGCCCCTGCCTCCGAGCACCGGACCCGACGACCCGTTCTCTTCCGACCCGGGTACGTCGACCAGCGTGCTGGAGCGCGAGGAGACCCGCGAGCAGGTCGAGCCGGGGGACCACGAGCGCTTCGCGCACTACGTGCGCAAGGAGAAGATCCTCGACTCCGCGCTCAGCGGCAAGCCCGTGATCGCGCTCTGCGGCAAGGTGTGGGTGCCGGGTCGTGACCCGAACAAGTTCCCCGTCTGCCCGGTGTGCAAGGAGATCTACGAGGGTCTTCGTGAGCCGCAGGACGGCGACAAGAACGAGGGCGGCAAGGGTTCCGGCGGCGGCCGGAAGTGGGGCTTCGGCCGCAACCCCGGCAGCGGCGGCGCGTGACGGCGGCCCCGCGCCCGTCCTCCCTCCCGTCGACCCACGCGTCCTCGTCCGCGGCCTCCCAGCTGCCGCCGGCGTTCCCGGCGCGTGCGCCGTGGGGGACGGCGGGCAAGCTGCGCGCCTGGCAGGCCGAGGCGATCGAGCAGTACCGGACGTCCAACCCCCGCGACTTCCTGGCGGTCGCGACGCCGGGGGCCGGCAAGACGACGTTCGCCCTGCGCATCGCGACCGAGCTGCTCGAGGCGAAGCTGGTCCGCCGGGTCACGGTGGTGGCGCCCACGGAGCACCTCAAGCGGCAGTGGGCCGACGCGGCCGCGCGCGTGGGGATCACGCTCGACCCCAACTTCAGCAACGCCCAGGGGCGGCACGGGCACGGGTTCGACGGCGTCGCCGTGACCTACGCCCAGGTGGCCAGCAAGCCCGCGCTGCACGCGGCGCGGACGGCGGCGGCGCCCACCCTCGTGATCCTCGACGAGGTGCACCACGGCGGGGACGCGCTGTCCTGGGGCGACGCGGTGCGCGAGGCGTTCGAGGGTGCCACGCGCCGGCTCGCGCTGACCGGGACGCCGTTCCGCTCCGACACCGCGGCGATCCCGTTCGTGCGGTACGACCGCGACAACCAGGGCATCCGGCGGAGCGTCGCGGACTACACGTACGGCTACGGCGACGCGCTGCGCGACCACGTGGTGCGGCCGGTGATCTTCCTGTCGTACAGCGGCTCGATGCGCTGGCGCACCAAGGCGGGCGACGAGATCAGCGCCCGGCTGGGGGAGCCGCTCACCAAGGACATCACCGCGCAGGCGTGGCGCACGGCGCTGGACCCGAACGGCGAGTGGATCCCCAGCGTGCTCGCGGCCGCGGACCGCCGGCTGTCCGAGGTCCGGCGGGCCATCCCCGACGCGGGCGCGATGGTCATCGCGACCGACCAGACGGACGCCCGCGCGTACGCCGGTCACCTCGCCCGGATCACCGGCAAGTCGCCCACGGTCGTGCTGTCGGACGACGACGGCGCGAGCGACCGGATCGACGAGTTCTCCGCGGGCGACTCCCGCTGGCTGGTCGCCGTGCGCATGGTGTCGGAGGGCGTCGACGTGCCGCGGCTTGCCGTGGGCGTGTACGCGACGAGCACCGCGACGCCCCTGTTCTTCGCCCAGGCGGTCGGCCGGTTCGTGCGTGCCCGGCGCCGGGGCGAGACCGCGTCGGTGTTCCTGCCCAGCGTCCCGCAGCTGCTCGGCCTGGCCCACACGCTCGAGCTCGAGCGCGACCACGCCCTCGACCGGCCGAAGACGCTGGAGGAGCAGGGCGTCGACGTCGGCCTGGACGACGACGCGCTGGCCGAGGCGAACCGCGAGCGCAACGGACCGGACGAGCTCGGGCCGGACGGCAAGCAGGGCGCGTTCGAGGCGCTCGAGGCGCAGGCGTCGTTCGACCGCGTGCTGTTCGACGGCGGCGAGTTCGGCACGGGCGCGGAGATGGGCTCGGAGGAGGAGCTCGACTTCCTCGGCCTGCCCGGGCTGCTCGACGCGGACCAGGTCTCGGCGCTACTGCGGCAGCGCCAGGCCGACCAGATCAGCGGCCGGAAGAAGGCGCCGGAGCCGCTGGCCGAGATGGACCACCGCAAGCAGGCGGAGCTCCGCAAGGAGCTGTCGCAGCTGGTCGGTGCCTGGGCGCGCAAGAGCGGCCAGCCGCACGGCTCGGTCCACAACGAGCTGCGCCGACGGTGCGGCGGACCCGAGGTCGCGCTGGCCGACCCGGACCAGCTCACCGCTCGGGTGGCGATGGTGCGCGGGTGGTTCGTCGGCAAGCGGTGAGGCTGCACGGCCTCCGCGCTCGATGAGCATCGCGCAATTACATCTTTCACCCGCACGGCCGCAAGGCGCATCTCACTAGGTGGACATGCCAAAAACGAGGTAAAGTCGCAGGTCACGGCCCTGGACGCGCGACCACATAGCATTTCGGTTCGCCCGCGCAACTTTTCTCTCGACGTGCCGAGCGCGGCTTCCCCTGCCAGATTTGTTCTGTGACACACGGCCCCGGGTACCCCCGGACGCCGGATCGGTGACCACAGATCGAAAGGGTCAACCATGCCTACCTGGCTCATTCTCATTCTCGTCGGTGTCGTCCTCGTCGTCCTCGGCGTCGCGACCAACATCGGCTCGTTCCTGATCTGGATCGGCGTGATCGTTCTCGTGATCAGCCTGATCCTCGGGCTCGTCGGCCGGGGCCGCTCGCGCGTCTAGCTCGGCCGGGTGACGGTGGGGGCGTGCCGATCGCCGGGTCTCCCGGCCTCCCGCCCCGCCGCACCACACCGGCCACCCCGCCGTCCGCGCCTGAGGCGGACGGCACGCAGTCCGCAGTACCGACGCTGCGGCTCGGGCCCCTCAGTCCCCGAGCCGCAGCGTCACGGTCGGCACCGCTGCCTCGTCGGCAGACAGCCGTCGCGCCCCGCGCGGCAGCTCGTCCCGCGAGGCGCGGTGCCTTTCCGTTGCCCGGCGGACACCGTCCGGGCCCACCCACCGGGTGTCGACCGCCCCGTCCTGCACGAGCGGGACGTGCAACGGCCGCAACGACGCGTCCGTGGGCGTCCAGCTCCGCACAGCCTCGTCGGGACCCTCCACCAGCACCTCCTCCACGGCCCGCCCGTCCGCCCCGCGCCGCCGCGCG
Organism: Cellulomonas sp. P4_H12; assembly: GCF_056400905.1. Classification (NCBI taxonomy): domain Bacteria; kingdom Bacillati; phylum Actinomycetota; class Actinomycetes; order Micrococcales; family Cellulomonadaceae; genus Cellulomonas; species Cellulomonas sp. P4_H12. Next base: position 22,429 of record NZ_JBFUKJ010000032.1, on the reverse strand, counting down.
GCGGCCTTGCGGCCGCCCACGCTCACCTTGCCGAACGCGGACTTGGCCACGGGCGCGAGCGCCCCGTCGGCGCCCTCCCGGGCGACGAGCTTGTAGACCATCCCGCAGGTGGGAGCCCCCGAGCCCGTGACCACCGACGTCCCCACGCCGTAGGAGTCCACGGGCGCCACCGCGAGCGCGGCGATGGCGTACTCGTCGAGGTCGGACGTCACCGTGATCTTCGTGCGCCGCGCACCGGCCTGGTCCAGCTGGGCGCGGACCTCCTGCGCGAGGACACCGAGGTCGCCGGAGTCCAGCCGCACCGCGCCGAGCTCCGGACCCGCCACGGCCAGGGCCAGCTCGACGCCGCGCCGGACGTCGTAGGTGTCGACCAGCAGCGTGGTGCCCACGCCCTGCGCGGCGATCTGGGCGGCGAACGCGGCCGCCTCGTCGTCGTGCAGCAGCGTGAACGCGTGCGCCGCCGTGCCGATGGTCGGCAGGCCGTAGCGCCGCCCGGCCTCGAGGTTCGACGTGCCGACGAAGCCCGCGACGACCGCCGCCCGCGCAGCCGCGACCGCCGCCTCCTCGTGCGCGCGCCGCGAGCCCATCTCCAGGACGGGTCGGTCCACCGCGGCGCTGGTCATCCGGGACGCCGCCGACGCCACCGCCGAGTCGTAGTTGAGGATCGAGAGCACGAGCGTCTCCAGCAGGACCGCCTCGGCGAAGGTGCCCTCGACCACCATGACGGGCGACGAGGGGAAGAAGGCCTCGCCCTCGGCGTAGCCCTCGATCGACCCGGTGAACCGGTAGCCGGACAGGAAGGCCAGCGTGGCGTCGTCGACCACCCGCGCGTCGGCCAGCCAGTCCAGCTCCGCCGCGCCGAACCGGAACCGGTCCAGCGACTCCAGCACGCGGCCCGTGCCCGCCAGCACGCCGTACCGGCGGCCGTGCGGCAGCCGGCGCGTGAACACCTCGAACACGCACCGGCGGTGCGCCGTGCCGTCGGCCAGGGCGGCCTGCAGCATGGTGAGCTCGTACCGGTCGGTCAGGAGCGCGGCGCTGGGCGCCTGCGGGGCCGTCATGGGCCCAACGTAGGCGGGTGGGCCGTCGCGCGCGTGCCCACCCGACGCGTCCCGCGCCTACAGTGGGCCGCGTGCCAGTGCAGACCCTCCCCGACGCCAGCGTCGAGGAGGCTCAGGAGGCCTCGGTCGCCGACCCGTGGGTGACGATCGTGTGGAACGACCCGGTCAACCTCATGAGCTACGTGACGTACGTGTTCGAGTCGTACTTCGGGCATCCGCGCGCCAAGGCCGAGCGGCTCATGCGCCAGGTGCACGAGCAGGGGCGGGCGGTGGTCTCGACGGGATCGCTCGAGGCGATGGAGGTCGATGTGCAGGCGATGCACGGGTTCGGGCTCTGGGCGACGCTGCAGCGCAGCGGTCAGTGATGCGCGGCTTCAAGCGCCGCCGCGGGATGTACGCCGCGCGCCTGGACGCCGACGAGCGTGAGGTGATCGCCGCCCTGGTTGCCGACGTCGCCGAGCTGCTGGGCGCCGGCCGGCTCGAGGCCCCCGGGGCCGGCACGCTCCCGGCCGCCGACGGCTCGCCGCGCATGAGCCTGGAGCCGCTGGCGCCGCCGACCGACCCGGCGGTGCGCCGCCTCCTGCCCGACGCCTCGCGGGACGACCCGGCGGTCGCCGCCGAGTTCCGCCGGCTCACCGAGGACGACCTGCGGGACGACAAGATCGGCCGCCTGACCCGGCTCTGGGTGGCGCTGACCACCCGGACCGAGGGCTGGCGGGCGGACGCGTTCGTGGTCGACCCCGACGACGCGAAGGACGTCGCGGCGTCGTTGACGGACCTGCGGCTGGTGCTCGCCGAGCGCCTCGACATCCGCACCGACGAGCAGGCCGAGCGGCTGTACGAGGCGCTGCTGGTCTCCCCGCAGGCCGAGGTCGAGGGAGTGCCCGAGATCCTCGACCCGGCGGCCCGCCGCTACCTCGTCGCCGTGTACGGCGCGCTGAGCTGGCTGCAGGAGTCGCTGGTCGAGCTGCTGCTGCACGACCTGCGCGCCCCCGGGCGCCGGGCCGGACCGTGAGCGTGCAGCGGTTAGGCTCGTGCGCGTGAACGACGCCCCCATCGGCATCTTCGACTCCGGCGTCGGTGGCCTCACCGTGGCGCGGTCGATCCTCGACCAGCTCCCGCAGGAGTCCACCCTCTACATCGGTGACACCCTCAACACGCCGTACGGCAGCAAGCCGCTCGCCGCGGTGCGCGCGCACGCGCTCGAGGTCATGGACGACCTGGTGGACGCGGGCGTCAAGCTGCTCGTCATCGCGTGCAACACGGCGTCGTCGGCGATGCTGCGCGACGCCCGCGAGCGGTACACGCTGCGCCGCGGCATCCCCGTCGTCGAGGTGATCCTCCCCGCCGCCCGGCGCGCGGTGGCCGCCACTCGCTCGGGGAGGATCGGGGTCATCGCGACCAAGTCCACGGTCGAGTCGCGCTCGTACGACGACGCCTTCGCCGTGGCGCCCGGCATCGAGCTGACCACGCAGGCCTGCCCGCAGTTCGTGCCGCTGGTCGAGGCCGGCATCACGTCCGGCCCCGAGGTGCTCGCCGTGGCCCGCGAGTACCTCGAGCCGGTCCGTGCGGCGGGCATCGACACCCTCGTCCTGGGATGCACGCACTACCCGCTGCTCACGGGCGCGATCTCCTACGTCATGGGCGAGGAGGTCACGCTGGTGTCGAGCGCCGAGGAGACGGCCAAGGACGTCTACCGCACGCTCGTCGCGCACGACCTGGAGCGCGACGCCGCCGCGGGTCCGCCCACCCACCGCTTCCTGGCCACCGGCGACCCGGCCCAGTTCCGCACCCTCGCGCGGCGGTTCCTCGGCCCCGAGGTCGAGACCGTCGAGTCCAGCGCGGCCCTGCGATGAGGCTCACGGTCCTCGGCTGCGCCGGCTCGTTCCCCGGCCCCGACTCGGCCGCGTCGGGGTACCTGGTGGCGGCGGACGACGCCGACGGCCGCACCTGGACCGTGCTGCTCGACCTCGGCAACGGCGCGCTCAGCGCGCTGCAGCGGTATGGCGACCCCACCGCGCTGGACGCCGTCGGGCTGTCCCACCTGCACGCCGACCACGTCGCCGACATGGTGGTGCTCAACGTCCTGCGCCGGTACCACCCGGGGGGCCCCTGCACACCCGTCGTCGTGCACGGCCCGGTCGGGACCTCGGAGCGGCTGGCCCAGCTCTCCGGCAAGGACCCGGCCACCAGCACCGACGCCCAGTTCGACGTCGTCGAGTGGCGAGTCGGGTCGCCGGTCACCGTTGGCCCACTGACGCTGGAGCCCGTGCCCGTCGAGCACCCGATCCCCGCGTTCGGCATCCGCGTCTCGGGCCCGAGCGACCACGACCCCGCGCAGACGGTCACCCTGGCCTACACGGGGGACACCGACGCCTGCTCGGGTCTCGACGCCCTCGCCGACGGCGCCGACCTGCTGCTGTCCGAGGCCGCGTACCTCGAGGGGCGCGACGACGCCCTGCGCGGCGTCCACCTCACGGGTCGGCGCGCGGGCGAGGCCGCGGCGCGAGGGCGCGTCGGGAAGCTGGTGCTCACGCACATCCCCGCGTGGAACGACCCCGCGATCACCCTCGCCGAGGCCCGCGCCGTCTACGACGGCCCGACGGACCTGGCCCAGCCGGGCGCGGTCCACATCCTCTGACCCCTTTCTCGGTAACGTCCGCGCTTCTTGGGGTCCTAGTGCGTACCAACGCGGACGTCCCGGAACCGTCTCCGCAACGTCCGCGCTTCTTGGGGTCCCAGGGCGTACTAGCGCGGACGTCCTGACCCGTGCCTCACGTCCGGGCCTCTCCGGCGGCGGGTGTGCTGAACGGCGGCGGGGTCTGTCCGGGTGCGCGGTTAGGCTCGGCGCCATGACTTCTGCTCCCTCCACCTCCTCCCTCGCACGCGTGCGCGCCGACGGCCGCGCCCCCGACGAGCTGCGTCCGGTGACCCTGACCCGCGGGTTCCTCGAGGCGGGCGAGGGCAGCGTCCTCGTCGAGTTCGGCGGCACCAAGGTGCTCTGCGTGGCGTCGTTCACACCGGGCGTGCCGCGCTGGAAGAAGGGGTCCGGCGAGGGCTGGGTCACGGCCGAGTACTCGATGCTCCCGCGGGCGACGTCCAGCCGGTCGGACCGCGAGTCGGTGAAGGGCCGCGTGGGCGGTCGCACGCACGAGATCTCGCGCCTGATCGGTCGGTCGCTGCGCGCGATCATCGACGTGTCGGCGCTGGGCGAGAACACGATCGTGCTCGACTGCGACGTCCTGCAGGCGGACGGCGGCACCCGGACGGCGTCGATCACCGGCGCGTACGTGGCGCTGGCCGACGCGGTCGCGTGGGCGGTCGAGAACAAGCACATCCCCAAGAGCAAGATGGTGCTGCGGGACTCGGTGGCCGCGGTGAGCGTCGGCATCGTCGACGGGCTGCCCGTGCTCGACCTGCCCTACGTCGAGGACGTCCGCGCGGAGACCGACATGAACGTCGTGGTCACCGGCTCGGGCACGTTCGTCGAGGTCCAGGGCACCGCCGAGCACGCGCCGTTCGACCGCTCGGAGCTCGACTCGCTGCTCGACCTCGCGGTCGCGGGCACCGCCCAGCTGACGGCGCTGCAGGTCGCGGCGCTGGCGTCGGCCCCCGGGGACGGGTCGGCCACGCGGTCCGCGCGGTGACCGCCCCGCTGGGCGCGCGGCTGGTGCTGGCCACGCACAACGCGCACAAGGTGGGCGAGCTGCGCGCGATCCTCGCGCCCGTGCTGCCGGGGCTCGACCCCGCGTCGGTGGTCGGCGCGCGGGACGTCGGCGCCCCCGAGCCGGTCGAGGACGGCGTGACGTTCACCGAGAACGCGCTGATCAAGGCGCGGGCGCTGGCGCAGTTCACGGGCCTGCCCGCGGTCGCGGACGACTCGGGGCTGGCCGTCGACGTCCTTGGCGGGGCGCCCGGCATCTTCTCGGCCCGGTGGGCCGGCCGGCACGGCGACGACTCGGCGAACCTGGCGCTCCTGCTCGCGCAGCTGGCCGACATCGCCGAGCCGCACCGCGGTGCCCGCTTCGTGTGCGCGGCCGCGCTGGTGACCCCCGACGGGTTCGAGCACGTCGAGACCGGCACTCTCGAGGGCGTCCTCGCGACCGAGCCCCGCGGCGCGGGCGGCTTCGGGTATGACCCGATCCTCGTGCCGACCGGCGAGACCCGGTCCTGCGCCGAGCTCACGCCGCAGGAGAAGAACGCGATCAGCCACCGCGGCACGGCGTTCCGCGCGCTCGTCCCCACGCTCGTGCGGGTGCTCGGCGGATGACCTGCGGTGAGTGAGAACTCGTCCGACGTCCAGCTCGTCGCCGACGCCGTCACCTACGGCTATCCCGGCCACGCCGTGCTGGACCGCGTCGACCTCACGGTCAGCGCGGGGGACCGGGTGGGCATCGTCGGCGAGAACGGCGCCGGCAAGACGACGCTGCTGCGCGTGCTCGCGGGCGACCTGGCGCCCCAGGCGGGCACGGTCCGCCGCTCCGGCAGCCTGGCCTCCGTCGAGCAGGACCTCGACGCCCCCGCCGGCGCGACCGTCGCCACGTTCGTCGCCGAGGCGCTGGCCGGGGTCCGGGCCGCTGCCGGTGAGCTCGAGGCGGCGATCGCTGCCTTCGACCACGAGACCGGCGACCTGACGCGCCTGACGACGGCGGTCGCCCGGTACGAGCACTTGGCCGCGTGGGACGCCGACCGCCGCGTGGACGAGGCGCTCACGCGGTTCGGCGCCCCGCGGGACCCCGACCGGCGCCTGGACCAGCTGAGCGTCGGCGAGCGGTACCGCGTGCGGCTGGCGTGCCGGATCGGGGAGCGCGCCGACCTGTTGCTGCTCGACGAGCCGACCAACCACCTCGACGTCGCCGGCATCGACTACCTGACCGCGCAGCTGCGGCACTGGCCGGGCGCCGTGGTCATCGTCACGCACGACCGCAGACTCCTCGACGACGTGATGACGGCGATCCTCGACCTCGACCCTGCGATGGACGGCCGGCCCGCGCTCTACGGCGCGACGCGCTACTCGGACTACCGGTTCCTCAAGAGCCAGATGGTCCGGCGCTGGCGCGCGCGGTACCGGGCCGAGCGCAAGCGCGCCCTCGCGCTCGCCGAGCGGCTCGACTCCACGTACGAGAACCTGTCCGACGAGTGGCGCCCCCCGAAGGGCTCCCAGACGCACAGGCGGGCCACCCGGGCCCGGGGCCACGTCAAGGCGGCGGACCGGCTGATCCAGAAGCTGGAGACCGACGCCGTCGAGGTGCCGGCCCCGCCGCTGGTGCTGGCCTTCCCTGACCTGCCGTCGCTGCCCGCCGACCCGCGGCCGGGACCCCTGCTCGACCTGCGTGCGCCGCTCGTCGCCGGGCGGCTCGACCTGCCGGGCGTCCGCATCGACGTCCCGGCCTGCGGCCGGCTGCTGGTCACGGGCCCGAACGGCTCGGGCAAGTCGACGCTGCTGGCCGCGCTGGCGGGGTCGGTGGCGCTCGATCGCGGGGTCCGCACGATCGCCCCCGGGGTCCGCCTCGGTGTGCTCGCCCAGGAGGGCCCCACCGAGCACGCGGCCGCGGTCGTCGCGCACCCGCGCGCCGCGGGCGTAGCCGAGCAGCTCTCGGGCTTCGACGCCTACGCCCGGCACGCGTTGACGCTGCTCGAGGCCTCGCTGCTCGATCCCGGCCAGCTGGTTCCCGTGGCAGCGCTCGGCCTGCTCTCCGAGGAGGACCTCGAGCGCCCGCTGCGCGAGCTCTCCGTGGGTCAGCGCCGCCGGTTCGACCTCGCGTGCGCGCTGCTCGCCGCGCCGCACGTGCTCATCCTCGACGAGCCGACCAACCACCTGTCGGTCGGTCTGGTCGACGAGCTCACCGCGGCGCTGCGCGCAACGTCCGCCGCGGTCGTCGTCGCCACCCACGACCGCCGGATGCGGGCGGACCTCGCGGACTGGCCCGAGCTCAGTCTCTGACGGGGCGGGGCGCCGGGCGCAGCACGCGTTCGAGCCCGAGGGTCGCGAAGGCGAGCGCGAGGAAGATGATCGCGACGACCCCCGTGCGCACGAGGGCCGAGGCGAGCCCGATCTCGGAGACGTCGAGGAACGGGTAGGGGTACCAGTCGACGATCGCGCCGCGCACGAATGTGTAGGCGATCCACGCCAGGGGATAGGCCACCGACCACGCGACGGCCGCCGCGGACAGGCGCGGGCGCGGCCCGACGAGGAGCCACGCGAGCACGGTGCCCACCGGCACGACCGTGTGGAGCAGCAGGTTGGACAGCGCCCCGGCGGGCGTGAGGTCCTGCAGCCCCGCGAGGACCGCGTGGTACACGATGCCCGTGACGGCGATGCACAGCAGGGCGTCCAGCCGCAGGACGGCGAACACGCGGCCCCGGCGGTCCGGACGCCACGCGAGCACGCCCGAGGCGATCGCCGCGAGGATGTTGGACTGGATGGTGAAGTAGCTGAACAGCCGCACGAGCCGGGTGCCCACGTCGTCGGCCCCGAGCGCGGTGCCCACCTCCATGAGCACGCCGACGCAGGCGGCGACGAAGACGATCGCGTGCAGCGTCCGGGCGAGCGCGTACGGCGGTCCCGCCGAAGGCCCGGTCACGGCAGGCGGCCCACGTGACCCATCGCCTGGCGCAGCAGCAGACCCTGGCCGCCGTTCATCTCGAACTGGATCTGTTCGGCGCACGCCTCCTCGGGCGTCATCCACGCGAGGTCGATCGCGTCCTGCTGCGGCCGGCAGTCCCCGAGGACGGGCACGACGTACGCGAGCGAGACCGCGTGCTGACGGGCGTCGTGGTACGGCGTCACCCCGGGCGTCGGGAAGTACTCCGCGACAGTGAACGGCTGCGGCGACGCCGGGATCTGGGGGAGCGCGACCGGTCCGAGGTCCTTCTCGATGTGCCGCACGAGGGCGTCGCGCACCCGCTCGTGGTACATCACGCGCCCCGAGACGAGGGCGCGGGACATCACGCCCTCCTGGGTCACGCGCAGCAGCAGGCCGACCTGGACGACGTCCCCGGAGTCGTCCACCCGCACGGGGATGGCGTCGACGTAGAGGATGGGCAGCTGGGCGCGGACGCGGGAGATCTCGTCGGCGCTCAACCAGCCGGCGGGGCGTTCGGGGCCGCGGGGGTACTCGGCGGAAGCGGTCACCGACCATGTCTACCTCGTCGCCGCGGCCGACGACGACGCGGCGCGCTTACCCGCGCCCGGATCGCCCACCGCCGAGGTGTGCGTCGCGGCACTCTCGGGAATAGTCGTCGGTGGTTGTGTGCTCTACCTCGCAGCAACTGGCAGCAACCGAGACTGGAGGAACGTCATGGCGACGACAGAGCTGACCGGCAGCACGATCGGCCAGACCATCAAGGACAACGAGATCGTCCTGGTCGACTTCTGGGCGGAGTGGTGCGGGCCGTGCAAGCGCTTCGGGCCCGTCTTCGAGGACTCCTCGGAGAACCACCCGGACGTCGTGCACGCCAAGGTCGACACCGAGGCCGAGCAGGAGCTCGCGGCCGAGCTGCAGATCTTCTCCATCCCGACCCTCATGGCCTTCCGCGACGGGATCCTGGTGTTCAACCAGGCCGGCGCGCTGCCGGCTCCCGCGCTGGAGCAGGTGGTCGAGGCCGTGAAGGCGCTCGACATGGACGAGGTGCGCGAGAAGATCGCCGCGGCCGCCACGACGGCCTGACCTCGACCCACGGAACGGCCGGCCCCACCACGGGGCCGGTCGTTCTTGCGTTGGTCGCGACGGGTGGTGCGGGAGACGGGAGTCGAACCCGCACGCCCTCTCGGGCACCAGGACCTAAACCTGGCGTGGCTGCCGTTTCACCACTCCCGCGCAGCGGAAGTTTCCCACAAGCGCGCTCGCGCAGGCGTCAGGCGACCTTGAGGTCCCGGCGCAGCTTGGCGACGTGCCCGGTCGCCTTGACGTTGTACTGCGCGAGCTCGACGCGGCCCTCGGCATCCACGACGACGGTCGAGCGGATCACGCCGGTCACCGTCTTGCCGTAGTTGAGCTTCTCGCCCCACGCACCCCACGCCTCGAGCACGGCGTGCTCCGGGTCCGACCCGAGCGGAAACGTCAGGTGCTCCTGCTCGACGAACGCGGCGAGCTTGGCGACGGGGTCCGGGGAGACGCCCACGACGGCGAACCCCGCGCCCTGCAACGACGCGAGGTTGTCGCGGAAGTCGCACGCCTGCGTGGTGCAGCCGGGGGTCATCGCCGCGGGGTAGAAGTACACGATGACGCGACGGCCGCGCAGGTCGGAGAGGCTCACGGTCCCGCCGTCGGCGGTCGGCAGCGTGAAGTCGGGGGCGAGGTCGCCGACGGCGAGGCGAGGCACGGTGTCTCCTGGCTGACGAAGGGGTGGGGACCGGCGTCAGCCTACGTCGGCGCGCGAGGTAGCGTCGGGCGCGTGAGCACCACCTCGTCCGGGCACGCCGAGCTGCCCATCCGCATGCTCAACGACCGCCTGCTGGTCTCGCTCGACGGCGAGGCGGGGGAGCGGCGCTCGTCGGCCGGCATCGTCATCCCCGCGACCGCGGTCGTCGGCAAGCGCCTCGCGTGGGGCGCGGTCGTGGCCGTCGGGCAGCACGTGCGTCAGGTCCAGCTGGGCGACCGCGTGCTGTTCGACCCCGAGGACCGCGCCGAGGTCGAGCTCAGCGGCGCCACATACGTGCTCCTGCGGGAGAAGGACGTGCACGCCGTCGCCGAGCCCCGCGCGACCGGCGAGGGAACCGGCCTGTACCTCTGAGCGTTCCTCCTACGCGGCGGCGCCGAGCCCGGTGTCGTCGGCGTAGCGCCTTGCCCGACGTCGATCGTGGTGGTGGCATGAGCAGATGGGACATCCGGACGTGCGTCCGGGGAGCCCGAGGAGGTCGACCGACATGACCGAGCACGACGCCACCCCCGTGGTCCCCGACGAGGACGAGACCACACAGCCCGTCCTCGACCTGCTCGCCGAGCACGTCCCGCTGGCGCTGATCGTGGACCTCGTCACGCCGGAGGCGACGTCCGCCGAGATCCTCCAGGCCGAGGGTCTGCCCGAGGACGAGTGGTGGGAGCAGCCGCCCGCGGCCGAGGACGCGTGACGGTCGTCACGACCGCGGCTCCCGATTGGCAGATCCGGCGTCCGGCCTGCTAGCGTTCTCAACCGCGCGCCATTAGCTCAATTGGCAGAGCAGCTGACTCTTAATCAGCGGGTTCGGGGTTCGAGTCCCTGATGGCGCACCATCGAAGGGCCTCCCACCAGCGGAAATGCTGGGGGAGGCCCTTCGTCGTCGTCCGGCTCGCTCTGCGCGGAACGGCGCTCCGGGTGACCATGGGCGAGGTCCCCGGCCGTCGGTGCCGCGGGCGCGACCCGTGGGAGTGGTGATGGCGGAGCAGGAGCGCGAGTTCGACGTCGTGGTGATCGGTGGTGGGGCGGTGGGCGAGAACGCCGCGGACCGGGCCGGGCGGACCGGGCTCAGCGTGGCGCTCGTCGAGCACGAGCTCGTGGGGGGCGAGTGCTCGTACTGGGCCTGCATGCCCTCCAAGGCGCTCCTGCGGCCCGGTGCGGCCCTGGCCTCGGCACGCGATGCGCCGGGCGCCGGCGCCGCCGTGACGGGGGACGTGGACGTCGCGGCGACGTTCGCCCGGCGYGACGAGGTGGCTCACCAGTGGGACGACTCCTCGCAGGCCGAGTGGGTGGACGGTGCGGGGATCACGCTGCTGCGGGGGCGCGCACGGTTCACCGCGCCGCGCACCCTCCAGGTCGGCTCGGACGTCGTCCGGGCGCGCCACGCCGTGATCGTCGCCACCGGGTCCGCGCCCGTGATCCCCGACGTCGACGGGCTCGCCGCGCTGCCGCCGTGGACCAGCCGCGACGCCACGTCGGCGCACCAGGTGCCCGCGCGGCTCGCCGTCATCGGCGGCGGCGTCGTGGGCGTGGAGATGGCGACGGCGTTCGCCGACTTCGGCAGCGCCGTGACCCTGCTGGTGCGGGGGGACCGGCTGCTGGTCGGTGCGGAGCCGTTCGCCGCGGACGCCGTGGCCGGGGCGCTCGCCGGGTTGGGCGTCACCGTCCTGTTCGGCACCGAGGCGAGCGCCGCCCGGCGCGAGGACGACGGCGTGCATCTGCGTCTCGAGGGCCGGGCGGACCTGGTCGTCGACGAGGTGCTCGTCGCCACCGGGCGTCGGCCCCGGACCGCCGAGCTGGGGCTCGAGACCCTCGGCCTGGAACCGGGCGCGCGGTTGACGGTCGACGACGCCCTGCAGGTGACCGGGGTCGAGGGTGGCTGGCTGTTCGCGGTCGGTGACGTGTCGGGGCGCACCGCGACGACGCACCAGGGCAAGTACGACGCCCGCGTGGCCGGCGACGTCGTCGCGGCGCGGTTCGACCCGCGTGCGTCTGAGGCCGAGTCGCCCGACGGCGCGACGCCGGGGGACCGCGCGCTGTCGGCGCACGACGAGCGCGCGGCCGGGCCGTGGAGCCGCTACCGGTCGACGGCCGACGAGGCCGCGGTGCCGCAGGTCGTGTTCACGCGGCCCGAGGTCGCCTGGGTGGGGCTGACCGAGGCGGCCGCGCGCGAGAGGGGCCTGGAGGCCCGGGTGGTGTCGTACGACCTCGCGAACGTCGCGGGGGCGAGCGTCCTCTCCGCGGACTACGCCGGCAGGGCGCAGATCGTCCTCGACGACGCCCGCGGCGTGATCGTCGGCGCGACGTTCGTCGGACCCGACGTGGCCGAGATGCTGCACGCCGCGACGATCGCCGTCGTGGGCGAGGTACCGCTCGAGCGGCTCTGGCACGCGGTGCCCGCCTACCCGACCGTGAGCGAGGTCTGGCTGCGGTTCCTGGAGACCGCGGGGCTCTGAAGCGAGCGGCTCGGAACGAGGAACGACTGAGGGCGGGCCCGACCGGGGCGAACCGGTCGGACCCGCCCTCGGCGGTTGACTCAGCTGTCGGCGGCGAGGGACCCGTCGCTCGACAGCACCAGACCGATGGCCGCCTCACCCTTGCGGACGGCCTGGCCGATCAGGCCGAAGTCGTACGACTTGAAGTCGGCGAAATCGATCCCGTAGGTGTCCTCGAGACCCAGCTGGCAGAACGGGCGCTCCGGGCACTCGGCGGGCCCGGCCAGCACCAGGCCGCCGCAGGTGGCGGCGAGGTCGCTGAGCGTCTTCAGGTCGTGCTTCGCGGCGAACTCGCTGGTCACGGCGAACGCGTTCTGGTCCTGCGCGGCCGACGGCTTGCCGACGACGAGCCCGGCGGCGTCCGCGAGCGGGGTCAGGGCCGTCACGGTCGCGTCGACGTCGGACGAGGCGACCGACGTCGCGTCGGCGCCGTTCTGCTGGGCGTTGAGGAAGTCGGCGAGCGTCGCGGCGTACTCCGGGACCGCGGTGAGCGTGCCGTCCGCCAGCGGCGGCAGGTACGTCTCCCGGTTGCCGATGGTCCGCACCTCGACCGTGTAGCCCGCGGTGCGCAGCACGGCGGCGTAGATCTCGGCGAGCGTGGCGCTCTCGGAGAAGTTCGCCGCGCCGACCACCAGCGACGTGCCCGTGCCGGGTGTGTCCGTCGCGGCCAGCTTCTCGGTGTCGACGAACTCGCCGGCCACCTCGCTGGAGGTCTTCCGGTCGATGTCGACGGCCTTGTTGAGCTCGATGAGCTTCTCGGTGGTCAGCGCCGCCGAGACCGTGTCCAGCAGCTCGACGACGGACGGGTTCGCCGTCGCCGCCGCCTTGTTCACCGCCGGGATGATGTTGTCGGCGTTCTGGAGGCCCTTGTCGTCCTCGAGGACGACCAGCTTGTCGCCCGCGATCGGGTCGCAGGTGGCGAGCCCGGAGCTGCCCGACGAGGTCGGCTCGGCCTCACCGCCGCCCGAGCCGGGGGCGCCGCACGCGCCGAGCGCCAGGGCGGCGACGGCGATCAGGGTCAGGGTGGTGGAGCGTCTCGCTCGCATGGTGCTCTCCTCGGGGAGTCAGCAGGGGCGGGAAGGGTGTCCCAGGTGGTGACGGACGGGGACCGTCGACGAGATCAGGAGGATGGGCCGGACCTATTCGATCCGCTCGCCGCGGGCTCGGCAACCCCTGGCGACGTGCCGCGTGACCGGCGCGTTCGTCGAGTGGGGTCGTCGGAGGTGTCCCGGGCCAGCGCGCGCAGGCCGCGGGGTGTCATGAAGTGCTGGACGATCGCGAGCAGACCCTCGGACACGAGGCAGAGCGCCGCGACGAGGATGCCGCCCGCAAGCACCTGGCCGTAGTCCTGGGTGCCGAAGCCGGTGACCACGATGGTGCCGAGGCTCCGGCCGCCCACGAGGGCTGCCAGCGGCACGGTCGCGAGCACCTGGACGGACGCGGTGCGGATGCCTGCGGCGATGAGCGGGACGGCGAGCGGGAGCTCGACGGCCCAGAGGCTGCGGCGGCCCGACATGCCCACGCCGCGCGCCGCGTCGCGCACGTCGGCGTCGACCTCCCCGAGGCCGGTCACCGTGTTGGTGAGCAGCGGGGGGACCGCGAAGACGGCGCACGCGAGCACGGTCGCGGTGTTGCCGAACAGCCCGCTGGCGGCCAGCAGCGTGAGCAGCGCCAGCGTGGGCAGGGCGCGCGTCGTGTTGGCGACGACGACGCCGACCGTGCCGCCCCGGCGGCGGTGGCCCAGCCAGAGGCCCACCGGGAGCGCGACGACGGCGGCGAGGAGCACCGCGAGCACGGACACGATGATGTGGTCGCGCGTCAGGGCCAGCACCCCGTTGCGACCCGTCCAGTTGAGCGGGTCGTTGAGCCACGCGATCGCTTCGGCCAGGACGTTCACGTCACACCGGCCTCTCGACGCGCGCCCACGGCGTCAGTCGGCGTCCGACGAAGGCGAGCACCAGGTCGCAGACGAGCGCGAGCAGCAGGCAGAGCACCGTCGCGGTCATGATCTCGGCGTGGTAGTTGCTGCGGAAGCCGCGGAACATCAGCTGCCCGAGCCCCCCGTACCCGACCACCACACCGACCGTGACCAGGGCGACGGTGGTGACCGTGGCCAGCCGGAGGCCGGCGACGATGCTGGGCAGCGCCTGGGGGAGCTCGACCGATAACAGCATGCGCGCCCGGCCGTAGCCCATGCCGCGCGCGGCGTCCCGCACCGCGGGGTCGACTCCCTGCAGACCGACCAGGACGTTCCGGGTCAGCACCAGCAGCGCGTAGGACACGAGGCCGATGAGCACCGTCGCGCGGCCGATGCCCGTGTACGGCGCGAGGATGGCGAACAGGGCGAGGGACGGCACGGTGTAGAGCACGCCGGCGACGCCGAGCACGGGACCTGCCAGCCGGGGCCGCAGGTGCGCGAGCGCGCCGAGCGGCAGGGCAAGGACGAACGCGATCACGACCGCCTCGAGGGTCAGCGACGCGTGCTGCTCCAGGGCGCGCCCGATGTCGGCGCTGTTGCGCTCGACGTACTCCCACGAGAACCACGGGTTGGGTGGGGCCTGGGCCAGACGCATCCCGCGAACGTACCGGGGCCCTCCGACACCCGCCTACCCAGAGGCGGTTGTCGGACGCAGGCACTAGCGTCCGGGAGGTGGCAGACGACCCGGCGATCGCCTTCGAGCACGTCAGCAAGTCCTACGCGCGCAACGAGTCGGGCTCGGGCGCGGCGGTCGACGACCTCTCCCTCGAGGTGTTCCCGGGMGAGGTGCTCGTGCTCGTGGGGCCGTCGGGCTGCGGCAAGTCGACCACGCTGCGCATGGCCAACCGCCTGGTGGAACCGACGTCCGGCCGCATCATGCTCGAGGGCGAGGACGTGACCACCGTGGACCCGGTGGGCCTGCGTCGAAGGATGGGCTACGTGATCCAGAACGTCGGGCTTTTCCCGCACCGCACGGTCGCGCAGAACGTCGCCACGGTGCCTGGCCTGGTGGGCTGGGACCGCAAGCGGACGACCGCGCGGGTGGCCGAGCTGCTGGACCTGGTCGGCCTCGACCCGGACCGGTACGCCCGCCGGTACCCCCACGAGCTCTCCGGCGGCGAGCGCCAGCGGGTCGGCGTCGCCCGGGCCCTCGCCACGGACCCGCCCGTGCTGCTCATGGACGAGCCGTTCGGCGCGGTGGACCCCGTCGGGCGGCGGCGGCTGCAGACCGAGTTCGCGCGCATCCAGCGGACCGTCGGCATCACGGTGATGCTGGTGACGCACGACATCGACGAGGCCGTGCGGATGGCGGACCGCGTCGCCGTGCTCAGCCCGGGCGCCCACATCGAGCAGCTGGCGTCCCCGCTCGACGTGGTGGCCCGACCGGCCACGCCCGCGGTCGCGGACCTGGTGGGACGCGGACGCACCGCCCGGCTGCTGGCGCTCGGCCGACTTGAGCCGGTGGACCTCGACCCGGTGGACCCGGCGGCGGCGCCTGCGGAAGGCGGCCTGCGCGTCGGGGCCGAGCTGGGTGATGTCCTCGCCGCGTTCGTCGGCGTCGACGGCCCCCTGCCGGTGCGGGACGGTGACGGCCGCGTCGTCGGCACCGCGACCCCCGCCACGGTGGTGCGGGCGCTGGACCGCCTCACCGAGGCGGCCGACGAGACGCACGCCACAGCCGGTGGGGACACCCCCGTCGGTACGCTGCGCACGTGACCACGACGCAGACCGCCCGCCTCGCGCTCGCCACCTGCGCGGCGCTGCCCGAGCTCGACACCGACGATCACGCCCTGCGCGACGCGTTGCTCGAGCGCGGCATCCCGACGGACGTCGTCGTGTGGGACGACCCGACCGTGGACTGGGGGACGTACCCGCACGTCCTCATCCGCTCGACGTGGGACTACACGGACCGCCCCGCGCAGTTCGCCGACTGGACCCGCAAGGTCGAGCGCACGAGCACGCTGCTCAACCCCGCGTCGGTCGTCGGCTGGAACATCGACAAGACCTACCTGCGGGACCTCGAGACGGCCGGCCTGCCCATCGTCCCGACCATCTGGCTCGATCCCGAGCGCAACCACGACTCGCGCGCCATCCACACCCGGTTCCCGGCGTTCGGCGACTTCGTCATCAAGCCGACCGTCAGCGCCGGCTCGCGTGACACGGGCCGGTACGACGCCGGGGTCACGCAGCAGCGGTCGCTGGCGATCACGCACGCGAAGAACCTGCTCAGCGTCGGGCGCCGCGTCATGATCCAGCGGTACCTGCGCAACGTGGACACCACGGGCGAGACCGCGCTGGTGTTCGTCGACGGCCAGCTCAGCCACTCCGTCCGCAAGGGCGCGCTGCTGGAGGGTCCCTATCGCGAGCAGCTGGCCGACGAGCTGTACCGCCAGGAGATCATGACGGCGCGCGAGGCCAGCGAGGCCGAGCGCGAGGTGGCGGAGCGGGTGGTCGCCGCCCTGCCGGGGATCGTGCCGGGCGCCGACGGGCCGCTGCTGTACGCGCGCGTCGACCTGATCCCGGACGACGAGGGCAACCCCGTCGTCCTCGAGGTGGAGCTCACGGAGCCCTCGCTGTTCTTCGCACACGCCGAGGGCTCGGCGCAGCGCTTCGCGGACGCGGTCGCCGCGCGCCTGTGACGTGAGTCGCAGTGGCCGAGGCCACGGCGGACCGGTTCCAGAACCGGTCGCGGGCTCGGGTACACTTCTCGACGCCCCGGCGTGCGCGTCGGGGGATCGTGGTGGCTATAGCTCAGGTGGTAGAGCACCTGGTTGTGGTCCAGGGGGTCGCGGGTTCAAGTCCCGTTAGCCACCCCATCGCGTCGGGCGTCGACCAGCTGGTCGGCGCCCGACGTCGTTCCCGGGCTCGTCTCCCCGCCCAGGCACAGGCGCGCGACCGGCCCGCCCAGCTTGGCCGACAGGGTCGCGGTGTCGTCGAGGAACAGGCCCACCCACGCGAGCTGGAGCTCGCGCCGGACGACGGCGTCGCTCCGTGGTCCGCGGGTCGCCTCCAGGAGGTGGACGACCAGCTCCTGCGTGTCGTCGGGCAGCGGAGCCGGCACCGGCGAGCCGCGGTGCACCAGCGCCCCGGCGATGCCGTGGAACCAGCCCTGGGCGCCCGCGGAGCGGCCGAGCAGGAGCGCGTCGATCTGCTCGTCGCCGCCGCGCGGAGAGGGGTGCGGCCGCGGCAGCTCGTCGATCGCCTCGGCGGCGAGCCGGAGCCGGCCGACGCCGTTGACCACCGCCGTCATCGTCTCCAGGCCGTCCGGCCGGATCCCGCGCTCGGCCAGGTACTGCCGCAGAGCCCCGTCGAGCCGGAGGGCCGCCGACGCGGCCGCCGGCCCGGCCGTGCGCGGCAGGTCGGGGCTGACCGTGCGGCGCACCGTGTCCACCAGTAGGTCGGAGGCCGTCCGGTAGGCCTCCGCGAGCGCGTGCCGCACCCTGGCGTCGGCGCTGCCCGGCCACAGCAGCAGCCCGACGACGAGGGCGGCCGCGCAGCCGATCGCCACGTCCTGCACCCGGACGAGCCCCACCTCCCAGCCGACCGGTTGCAGGATGTTGAAGAGGATCACGACAGCGACGGTGAATGCCGCCTGGCCCGCGGCGAACGACACCGTCTGCGGGGCGAACCCGGCGACCAGCACGGCGAGGGGCAGCAGCACCCAGAGCGTCGCCGGGCCGGTGCCGACGAGCACGATGAGCCCGCCGCCCACGACGAACCCGGCGACCGTGCCCAGCAGCGCGCGCAGTACCGTCGACGTGGTGGTCAGGGCGGAGGTGCGCAGCACCGACATCGCACCCAGCACCACCCAGAAGCCGTGCTCGACGTGGCTGACCTGCGCGACGAGCACGGCGAGGGCCAGCCCCGCGCCGATCCGGAGGCTGTTCTGCAGCCACACCGAGTCGCGGCGCACCTGCTGGGCGGCCAGCCGGCCGGCGGCGGTGACCGGACCGACCGCGAGCGGCGTGGCGCCGCGCCCGAGCAGGCGGTCGACCAGCGGCCTCGCGTCGGCCGCCGCCGAGGCCGCGGCGGTCCGCCCCGCGAGCTCGGCCGCGTAGGCCCACGCGTGCGCCCGCTGCGTGTGGTGGTCGAGCTGGTCGGCCGTGAGGGGCAGGCCGTGCGCGAGCTCGTCGGCCAGCTCGTCCACCGCGTCCCGGCGGGTGTCGGCCAGTGCCCCGAGCGCGGCGTCGAGCCGGCGGCGGGCGTCCACGGACGCGGCGGAGTGCGGGTCCGGGCGCAGCACGCCGCCGGCGCCGGTGAGCACCGCGGCGCACGAGCGGACCACCTGCCGGGTCCACGGCGGCCAGCCGGCGACGGCCGCCGGGTCGGAGACGCGGACCAGCTGGTGCAGCCACTCGAGCTCGTCGGCGAGGMGCAGCAGCAGCCGGCTCCCGGTCGTCAGCGTCACGGGCCGGTACGCGGTGCCGCGCAGCGCGCGACGAAGGTCGGCGAAGGCCGTGTCGACCGCGGCAACGGGGCGGGCGTCGCACAGCGCCGCCAGCTGGGCGCCGAGCGCGCCGCAGGCGGCCGCCGAGGCCGACCGCAGCCTGTCGTGCTCGCGGGGCGGCCACAGCAGCAGCGCCGCCGGCACGCAGACCACGGCGGCCAGCCCCCACCCCAGCAACCGGGACGGGATCTCCGACGGCGCGGCCGGCACGGTCACCGGCAGGATGAAGACGAGCAGCGTGGCGTTGCGTGCGGACGCGACCGCCGCCGAGACCGTCCCCGCGAAGGCGACGAGGGTGCCGACGACGAGCATCGCGAGCGTGGCCGCCCACCACGACCCTGAAACCAGGGTGCCGAGGCAGATGAGCACGCAGCCGACGACCACCAGCCCGGCGTAGGACCCCAGCCGACCCGCCGGGCTGCCGGGGAAGTCGGCGAACAGCAGGAGGGCGAACGACCCGAAGACGCCGAACGTCACCACCTGCGGGTCGTGCAGCAGCAGGTCAGAGACGGCGAGGACGGTCGTGGCCGCCAGGGTGAGCCGGAACGCCCGGTGCTGGGCGTACGCCTCGGGGTCATGGCGGCGCAGCCACCGTCGTAGACGCACGTCACCCCCGACCGGGGCGCTCAGCCTTCCCGCAGCAGAGCGCCCTTCACCGACGTCGCGACGACCTCCGCCGCGATCTTCTTCGCGGCCGCAGAGTCGGGGCCGGGTTGGGCGGGCAGGAGCGCCGCCCGGTAGTAGCGCAGCTCGTCGATGCTCTCGAGGATGTCCGCGAGCGCGCGGTGGCCACCGTTCTTGCGCGGCGAGGCGAAGTAGACGCGCGGGTACCAGCGGCGCGCGAGCTCCTTGATCGACGACACGTCGATCACGCGGTAGTGCAGGTGGCCGACGAGCTCGGGCATGTCGCGGTCGAGGAACGCCTTGTCCGTACCGACGGAGTTGCCCGCCAGCGGCGCCTTGCCGGGGTCCGGCACCCAGGCGCGGATGTACTCGAGGACCGTGGCCTGCGCGTCCTCGAGCGTGGTCCCGCCGGCGAGCCCGTCGAGCAGGCCCGACGTGGTGTGCATGGTGCGGACGAAGTCGTTCATCTGCTCGAGCGACTCGGCGGGCGGCGCGATGATGACGTCCACGCCCTCGCCGAGCACCCGCAGCTCCGAGTCGGTGACGACGGCGGCCACCTCGACCAGGGCGTCGGCGCCGAGGTCGAGGCCGGTCATCTCGCAGTCGATCCAGACGATGCGGTCGGCACTCTCGTGTCCGGGGGCGGCGGGCGCGGGAGTCGGCGTGCTGGTCACGCAGGTCAGCCTAGGGGGCGGTGCGGCCTCGCGCGCTCGTCCAGCGCGCCGACGAGACGGTCGGCGGCGCGGACGTCGACCGCGCTGCAGCCATCGGGGTCGCCGGTTAGCGTCGGTGGATGTCCCCCGACGACGCCCTCGCGCGACGACCCCTCGCCGCTCTGCGGGCACGCCCGGTGCTCTGGGCGGTCCTGCCGGGTGCCCTGCTCGCCGTCGCTGGGCTGGTGGTGTTCTTCGGCGTGCTCGACGGCGTCCGCGAGAAGGACGACCTGTGGGACCTGGACCAGCCGGTGCTCGACTGGCTGGTGGCGCACCGCACCACCGGGTTCACGTCCGCGCTCGCGGCGATCACGTTCGTGTCCGGTCCGACGGTGCTGCCGATCATCGTCGGCGTGGGGTGCCTGGTCTGGGGCCTGGTGCGCCGGGAGTGGTGGCGTCCGGTGCTGCTCGCGGGGGCGATGGTGGGCTCGACGCTGCTCGGGCTCGCGGCGAAGGACCTGGTGGGCCGGGCGCGCCCCCCGGCCGACACCATGTACGTGCCGGGCGCCGAGACCACGGCGTCGTTCCCCTCGGGGCACACCCTGGGCACGGCGACGTTGCTGCTGGTGGCGGGCTACCTCGTGTGCAGCCGGCACCCGTCGACCGGGCGCATCGTCGCCTGGGGCGTCGCCACCGTCGTCGGCACCGCGCTCGTCGCGCTCAGCCGGCTCTACCTGGGCTACCACTTCCTCACCGACGTCGTGGCGGCCGTCGGGCTGGCGGTCGTGGTGCTCGGCGTGGTGTCGGTGGTCGACCGGCTGCACACCGGGCCACCGCCGGGCTGAGCTGCTACCCGACGGTGTCGTCGTGGTCGTCGTGACCGGGAACCGTCGCCGCCAGCCACGCGGCGACCGGCACGACGACGGCGGTGGCGCCGGCGATCCAGAGGCTCGCGGTCCACGAGGTGCCTGCCCAGCGCAGGACGCCGAGCGTGCCCGCGCCGGCGGCGATCCCGAGGCCGATGCGCTCGAGCCAGAGGACGACGTGCCGCGCGGGCGGGGACCACCCGGGTTCTGCAGGGTGGTCCGCGCCCGTGGTGGTGCGGTGGGTCAGCGCGCGCTGACGGCGTCGACGAGCTGCGTCGAGCGCGCCGTGGCGCGCCGCGGATCCGGTGGTCGACCGATGTTCTCGGACGGCTGTCTGACGTGCCGCGCCGCTGCGCGGACACGCACCTGGTGGAAGTGAGCGAGGCGCTGGGAGTGCTCCTGGCGCGCGAGCTCGAGGGAGATGGTCGGGTTCACGGTGTGCTCCTGGGCATGACGGTGTCAGGGGTTTGGGCCCCGGACTGTTGGTGGTGTGGGAGTACTCGACCACGTCGCTGTGGCCGCCGTCACGTGATTATTCGGCCCGTTTCGCCCCGGTTCCGGGTTGCCCGATGTGGCGGGATCTCGACGGTCGTCGCCTGTCCGCCGCATGGCTTCGCGCGGTCCCGGGGGAGAGGCTGCAGCGTGCCCGTGCTCACCGCCCCGACCGCCGTGGTCCAGCCGCGCATCGGGCTGGCGCTCGGCTCCGCGCTCTACGTCGCGTCGGTGCTCGGGACCGGCATCCTCCTGCTCCCGACGCTCGCCGCGCGCGCCGCCGGACCCGCCTCCCTGGTCGCCGTCGCCGCCGTCCTGCTCGCTTCGGTCCCGCTCGCGGCCACGTTCGCGGCCCTGGCCACCCGCCACCCGGACGCCGGCGGCGTGTCGACCTACGTCCGGCTCGCCCTGGGCGCCACCGCGGCCCGGATGACGGGCTACTGGTTCTTCTTCGGGGTGTGCGTCGGCTCGCCGGTGGTGGCGCTGCTCGGCGCGCAGTACGTGGTCGCCATGCTGGGCGGCGCGCAGTGGCAGGTGCCCGTCGTGGGTGCCGCGTTCCTCGTCCCTCCGCTGGTCGTCAACGCGATCGGGCTGCGCCTGGCCGGGCCCGTCCAGCTCGCCCTCACCGGTGCCCTGGTGGTGCTGGTGGTCGGCGTCGTGCTCGTCTCGTTGCCCGCGGCCGACGGGGGCGACCTCGTGCCGTTCGCACCGCACGGCTGGTCGGGCGTCGGCGCCGCCGCGAGCCTGTACGTCTGGGCGTTCGCCGGCTGGGAGGCCGTGACCCACATGGCGGGCGAGTTCCGCGACCCGCGTCGGACCATCCCGCGCGCGACGGCGATCGCGCTGGTGGTGGTGGGCGCGGCGTACCTCGCCCTGCAGTACGTGACCGTGACCGTGCTGGGCGACCAGGCTGCGTCGTCCGACGTCCCGCTGATGGACCTCGTCGACGTCGGCCTGCCGGGTGTCGGTCGCGTGCTCGTGGCGCTCGTCGCCGGGATCGTCACGCTCGGCGTGCTCGGCACGTACCTCGGCGCGTTCGCCAAGCTGGGCGCCTCGCTGGGCCGCGACGGCGACCTGCCCCGCTGGGTGGCGCGCGGGGCGCAGCCGGGCGGGGTGCCCCGGCGCGCGCTCGTCGTCGTCGCTGTGCTGGCCGCCCTCTACTTCGCGATCGCGGTCGCGACCGGCGGAGACCTCGCGCCGTTCGTGCTCGTCCACACCAGCTGCATCGTCGCCATCTACGCCGCCGGGACGGCCGCGGCCGTGCGCCTGCTCCCGCGCGGGACCCGCGGGTGGTGGGCGGCCGTGCTCGCGTGCGTGCTGGCGCTCGGGCTCGCCGTGCTCGCGGGGTGGCACCTCGTGGTGCCACTGGCGCTGGCGGTGGTCGCGGTGGCCGTCGGCGCGAGCCGCCGCCGTGCGCCGCGGCCCCGCCCGACC
>NZ_JBFUKJ010000031.1:0-42944 GCF_056400905.1 Cellulomonas sp. P4_H12 | reverse complement strand
ACCATCGATCAGCGGCGCGCGGACGCGTTCAGCGACGTGTTCCTGGGCATCCTGGACCGGCAGTCCACCCCGGACGGCACCCCGCTACCCACCAAGCACGGGCAGCGGGTCGCCCTGCAGGTGAACGTGGCCGCCTCCACCCTGCTCGGCCTGGACGACGCCCCCGGCTACCTCGGCTCCTACGGGCCGATCCCCGCCCAACTGGCCCGCGAGCTCGCCCAGGACGGCACCTGGCGCCGCGTGCTGACCGACCCCACCGGACAGGTCTGCGCCGTGGGCACCGATGCTTACCGGCCCGGAGCGGACCTGACCCGCACCATCCAAGCCCGCGACGTGACCTGCACCTTCCCCGGCTGCCGCCAACCCGCCACCCGCTGCGAGATCGACCACCGCATCCCCTACGACCAGCACAGACCACCCGGTGGGCATGACCCGCAGACCTGCGAGGCGAACCTGCACGCGTTGTGCAAGCACCACCACCAAGCCAAGACCGACGGCTGGTGGAACGTCACCTACAACCGCACCACCGGCGTCTCCACCTGGACCGACCGACACGGACTGACCTACGCCCGCCACCCCGTCCCCATCTACGTCGACCCCTCCGCCTACAAACACCGGCCAGCCACACCACCACGGCCCGACCTGGGCGCCCCACCCTTCTAGCGACCGAGTTCCCGGACGCCTCCGATCCTCCTGACCCAGCTGCCGGAGCTGGTTCGCGAGCTATCCGCCGCCGGAGCGGCGTTCGATACTTCGGCCGAGTTCCGCCCCGCGTGACCCGTGCCTTCCACTCCTGGTGTCACCTGGTGGGCGGAACGCGGGAGCGTCCCGGTCGCGAGCGTGTGGGCGCCCGTCGCTAGCGTGCGGGGATGATCAGCGAGGGAACGTTCACAGTCAGCGGGTTCGCCGGGGTGCCGGTCGAGCAGGACCAGCCGGTGACCACCGCTCTGGCGGTCGGCATCGCGACGATGGCCAAGGAGTACGCGGGCAGGATCGCGGGCCGGTCGACGACGCTGTTCACGTCGGCGTTCGACCCGGAGCTCGGGGTGGGCACGTACGTCGCGATGGAGTCGTTCGAGGGCGCGCTGGACGGTCGCCCGGGGTCGTTCAACTACGTGCACGCGGCGTCGACACGCGGCACCGACCGGTTCGACGAGCTCCTCGCGATCGTGCCGTCGAGCGGCACGGGGGACCTCGCGGGGATCGCGGGCAGCGGCGCGATCACCGTCGACGCAGATGGCATCCACCGGTTGCGGCTCGAGTACACGCTCCGCGAGGAATGACCGACCCGGGCTATTGCCCGGCCGCGGCGTGGTCGGCCTCGGCCAGGGCGGCGAGGGTGCGGAGCTGCTTGCGCATCATCACGAGGTCGCCCCAGGACAGCAGCCAGGAGCGCAGGGCCGAAGCCGGGTGGTCGGCGGGCTGACACGGAGGGCGGCGACGATCCGCGAGGTGGTCGAACCCGTCGGGAGGACGGCGTAGGTGAGCGCGACGTCGCCGAACAGCCGTGTGCCGGTCCCGGGCGCCATGCGGAGGGTGAGGTGCTGGTCGGGCACGAACGAGTCGAGGGTGAAGATCCGGCAGACCGTCTGGCCGACCTCCAGCTGCCAGCACCACGGCAGCGGGACACGCGGGCTGCGTCGCCCGGCGTTGTCGATCCAGTCGTAGCTGTACGGGGCGGCGCGGAGCTGGCAGAGCCACCGGAAGACGACGTCGGCGGTCGCGTTGACGTCGACTCCCCGGAGCAGGCGGCCGGCGGGCGACGGCATCAGGAGGTCGCACGGGTACTGGCGCTGCCGCTCGTCCGCGGTCACTCCCCACTCGGTCGCCAGGCTCATGGCTTCTCCCGCCGTCAGAGCCGACGCTAGAGCCGCGTCGGCGTCGGCGCCTCGAGCTCTCAGCGCGCGCTCAGCACCGCGCGCCCCCGCGGGGTGCTAGACAGCAGCCGTGACCAGTGGGGGAGCTCCGCCGGAGTCGTTGAGCCGCAGTCGAGGCTTCGCGCGGCTGTGGGTCGCCTCGACCACGTCGGCGTTCGGCACGTATGTGACGGTCCTCGCGGTACAGGTGATCATCGTCGATGTCCTGGGTGGCGACGCCGTCGACGTGGGCCTGGTCAACTCCGCGCGCTGGGCCCCGTACCTGCTGTTCGGTCTGCTCGCCGGCGTGCTGGTGGACCGGGTACGACGGCGCCCGGTGCTGGTGGTCACGGACGTGCTGAGTGCCGTGGTGCTCGCGGCCATCCCCGTGCTGGCGGCGACGGGACACCTCGGCGTGGGCTGGCTGGTCGTGCTGATGGCCGCGTTCGGGCTCTGCAGGCTGCTGGGCGACGCGGCGTTCCGGTCGTTCATCCCGCGGCTCGTCCCCACCGCGCTGCTCGGGCCGGCGCACGCCCGGCTGGACCAGTCGGACGCGGTCGCCCAGGCGAGCGGCCCGGCCCTGGCGGGTGGTCTGGTCTCGCTGCTGGGTGCGCCGCTGGCGGTGCTCGTCGACGCGGTGAGCTACCTGGCCTCGGCCGTCCTGCTGGCGACCCTGAAGGTCGACGAGCCCCGCGAACCGCGAGGCGCGGTCGGTCATCCCGTGCGCGCCGTCGGCGCCGAGATCGGCGAGGGGCTGCGCTGGATCTACCGGCACCCGACACTGCGTCCGCTGGCGCTGTCGACGCACGCCTGGTTCATCTGCTCGGCCGTGGCCGGAGCGGTGATGACGCCGTTCGCGCTGCGGACCCTGCACCTGAGCGCCGCCACCCTGGGTCTGGCCCTCGCCGCCGCGGGGGTGGGCGCGCTCGTCGGCTCCTCGTTCGCGGTGCAGCTGGGCCGCCGGTGGGGTGCGGGCCGGGTGATCGTCGTGGCGCGGGTCGGCACGGGCACGGCCTGGGCGGTGATGGCGTCGGCGGCCCTCGCGGTGCCCACCGGCACGGTCGACGGGGTGTGGGGCGGCGGCCCCGCGTGGGTGCTGCTCGCGTCGGGGCAGCTGCTGCTCGGGCTGTGCATGGGCGCGGAGAACGCGAACGAGATGGCCTATGGCCAGACCGTGACGCCCGACCGGCTGCAGGGGCGGACGACCGCGACGATGCGCTCGGTGAACCGGGCGATGATCGTGATCGCGGCGCCGCTGGGCGGGTTGCTCGGTGACGCGCTGGGGTACGGCGTCGCCCTGCTTGCCGCCGGCGTCGCGCTGGTCGTCGCGGCAGCCGTCACCGCGGCGTCGGCCGTCAGTCGGGCCCGGCTCGGCGACGAGTACACCCAGGCGCCGGTGGGCTCCTGAGCAGTCAGGCGCGGACCGCGCGGACCGAGTTGTTGCGTACGTCGTGGGTCAGCTCGACGAGCCCGAGGGCCTCGAGGAGCGGCGGCAGGTACATGCCGAACCGGCCGCGGTAGCCCTTGCGCAGCCCGTACCAGCCGCCGACGGGGTTGGCCTCGTCGCGCCCCCACGCCTCGACGCTCCCGGCCGGGGCGGGCTTCTGCTCGTCGGCGGCACCCAGCGGCACCCAGTCGCCCTGCTCGAGCAGCCACGCATGGAGGTCGTCGATCGCGCGCAGGTGGTACTTCAGGGTGGTCGACCCGACCTGGCACATCAGGGCGGGAGGGTCGGCGGACTCGTCCCGGTACATCGTGTAGGCCGACGAGCCGGGCGCGGTCGTGAGCTGCCACGGGTCGTCCTTGGTGCCGGTGCCGGCCATCGGTCTCTCCTTCGAGCGTCGCGGCGGGAGTGCACGACCACTATCGCCCCGGAGTGGACCGCGCGACACCGTCGAGTTGACGCGTAGGAAAAACCCTACCTATATTCGGCCCGTGCCTCGACGACTGAAGGAATCGGCGCTCGACCGGCTGCTCTCCGCGCTCGCCAACCCCACGCGCCGCGACATCCTCGACGCGCTGCTCACCGGGGAGAAGAGCGTCGGCCAGCTCGCGGCGACGTTCGACATGGCGCGGCCGAGCGTCTCCGAGCACCTGGCCGCGCTGCGGGAGAGCGGCCTGGTGACCGAGCGGTCCGAGGGTCGGCACCGCTACTACTCCGTGACCGGGGAGCCGTTGGTCGACCTGGCCGACTGGATGTCCCCGTACGAACGCTTCTGGCGGGGCCGGCTCACGGCCCTCGGGGGCGTGCTGGACCTGATGGAGCACGACGAACGACACGACACGAGAGGGACCCACCATGACTGATCCGGGGACGACGAGCTGGGAGCTCCCGGCCGAGGACGAGACCGCCGACCCGACGACGATCCGCGTCGACGAGTACCTCCCGCACCCGCCCGAGCGTGTCTGGCGGGCGTTCACCACGCCGACGCTGGTGGCCCAGTGGCTGAACACCGACGACTTCCTGCCCGAGGTGGGCCACCGGTTCACCATGGCCGGCCGCCGGGTCGAGGCGACGGGCTTCTCGGGCACCGTCGCGAGCACCGTCCTCGCGATCGAGCCGGGGCGCCTGCTGAAGGTGACGTGGACCGACGCGGCGAATCCGGACCTGGTGCCGACGACCGTGACGTGGACGCTCGAGCCCGAGGGCCGCGGCACGCGGATCTTCCTGGAGCACGCGGGGTTCGACCCCGACGACCCGATCGCCCAGCTGTCCCGCCGGATCATGGGCGGCGGCTGGCGGAGCATGGTCTTCCGACGGCTGTCGGAGGTGCTGGCCGGCCTCGACTGATCCGGGCGGTCGTCGGTCGCTCCCGCTACGCTCGCGACCGGCGTCGACGGAGGGTGTGGGGATGACGGACGAGCCCTGGTACGTGGTGGTGGCGACCCTGGGACCGCTCGTCGCGGCCATCGGTGCGATCGGCGCCCTCATCGTCGGCATCCTCACGGTCCGGCAGCGCACCRCAGCGGACGCGCGGGCGCAGTGGTGGGCCCGCGTGCAGTGGGCCGTCGATCTCGCGTTCGCCGACGACGACGCGAAGCGGTCAGTGGGGTTCGAGGCCCTCACGCTGCTCGCGTCGTCACCGCTCGCCGGTCCCGATGACGACGCGTTCCTCGCGGGCCTGTCGCTCGACCCGCTGCGGGAGGTCGAGGACCGGGGGGCCGGCGACGACGCCGAGTTCGTGGCGGCGGACGGTGCCCCCGTGGTCCGGCCCTCAGCGGCGGGTCGCGTGCTCGAGGTGACGCGGGCGGAGGTGGCGGCCGCACGCCTGCGGGTGGTCACGGACCGGGGCCGGGGCGCGACGCCGCCCGCGTGGGTGGTCCGCCTCGCTGAGACACCTGCCGGCTAGAACACTTACAGAACTGTCAGGGTTGACACGAGTCACCCGACCTGTACCTTTTGTCCTGGCCGGCAACAAAAAGTCCGGTGCGCGGCGCCAACGACGGTGCCTCCTCCAGCGCGAGGGCTCCGTCCGACGACGTGCCCTGTGCGGAGAAAGGTCCCTCCCCATGCTCCTTCGTAGGCGTCAGCACGCACCCGACCGCAGAGGCGCGACCGCCGCGGTCGTCGCCGCCGTGAGCCTCGCCCTCGTGCCCCTGCTCGCGGCACCGGCTCAGGCGTCGGCGCCGTCCGCCGACCTGGGCCCCAACGTCATCGTGTTCGACCCGAGCCAGCCGATCGCCGAGATCCAGGCGAAGGTCGACGCGATCGCGGCGCAGCAGGTGCCGGCGCAGTTCGGCGACGGGCGGTACGCGCTCCTGTTCAAGCCCGGCACGTACGGCACCGCCGAGCAGCCGCTGCGCTTCCAGGTGGGCTACTTCACCGAGGTCGCCGGGCTCGGACAGAACCCCGGCGACGTCGTCATCAACGGCGCCATCGAGGTCTACAACCAGTGCTTCCCGACGCCCGAGGGCGCTCCCACCGACTGCACCGCGCTCGTCAACTTCTGGCGATCGCTGTCCAACCTGAGCATCCAGTTCCAGGCCGGCAACGCCGACGGCTGCCGCGGCTCGGCCAACTTCTGGGCCATCTCGCAGGCCGCGCCGATGCGCCGGGTGAGCGTCACCGGCGCCAACGTCAGCCTCATGGACTACTGCACGGCCGGCCCGCAGTACGCGTCGGGCGGGTTCATCGCCGACTCGGCCCTGCCGTTCGTCGTCAGCGGCAGCCAGCAGCAGTTCCTGGTCCGGAACGGCTCGGTCGCCGGCTGGAGCAACAGCGTCTGGAACCAGGTGTTCGCGGGCGTCCAGGGCGCCCCCGCGACCGACTTCGGCGCCGCGCCGGGCACCAACAAGTACACGACGCTCGACACCACCCCCGCCTCGCGCGAGAAGCCGTACCTCTACCTCGACGCGAAGGGGAAGTACAACGTCTTCGTCCCGTCGGCGCAGACCAACAGCACGGGCACGACGTGGGCCGCGGGCAGCACGCCGGGCCGGTCGCTGCCGCTGAGCAGCTTCTTCGTCGCCAAGCCCGGTGACAGCGCGTCGAAGATCAACACCGCGCTCGCCCTCGGCAAGAACCTGCTGTTCACGCCGGGCGTCTACCACGTCAACAAGACGCTCAACGTGCTGTGGCCCAACGCCGTCGTGCTGGGCCTCGGCCTGGCGACGATCGTCCCGGACAACGGCGTCGTCGCGATGCAGACCCTGGACGTCCCCGGCATCGACATCGCCGGGATCATGTTCGACGCGGGCCCGGTGAATTCACCGGCGCTCCTGCAGCTGGGCACCAAGATCTCGACGCTGGACGGCAGGCTCAGGAAGCCGATCCTGAGCAGCGCGAGCAACCCGACCGCCGTGCAGGACGTGTTCTTCCGGATCGGTGGCGAGCACGTGGGCAAGGCCACCAACAGCCTGGTGGTCAACACGAACCAGACGATCGTCGACCACACCTGGGCCTGGCGCGCCGACCACGGCACGGGCGTCGGGTGGACCGTCAACACGGCGGACACCGGCGTGCTGGTCAACGGCAACGACGTCACCGCCACGGGCCTGTTCGCCGAGCACTACCAGAAGTACAACGTCATCTGGAACGGCGAGCGCGGCAAGACGATCATGTTCCAGAACGAGCTGCCCTACGACGCGCCCGACCAGGCGTCCTGGCAGCACGACGGGGTCAACGGCTGGGCCGCCTACAAGGTGGGCGACAAGGTCACGACCCACGAGGCGTGGGGCATGGGCAGCTACATCTACACCAACGTGAACCCCGACCTGCACGCCACCCGGGCGTACGAGGTGCCGGTCACGCCGGGCGTGCGGCTGCACAACATCCTGACGGTCTCGCTGAACGCGGCGGGCACCATCGACCACGTGGTCAACGACACGGGCGACCCCGTGACGCCGACCATCCAGGGTCCGAGCGTGGTGCTGGAGTACCCGGCGCCGTGACCTGACAGGACAGACGGACGAGGGGCCCGGCCGACGGTCGGGCCCCTCGTCGCGTCTCAGACCCGTGCGACCAGCGCGTAGCGCTCGTCGGTGACCGACCGGCCCCAGAGGGCGTCGTCGCCGGTGAGGTCCTCGACCCGCAGACCGGCCACGAGGGGCCGCACGGCGTCGACCAGCTGGGCGGCCGCCACGCCTCCGTCCCACGGGAGGGCAGGTGCGTCGGGCGTGTAGGGCGCATCGCCCGGCATCGACCATCGGCCCTCGACCAGGACGAGCGAGCCGCCCGGGCGCAGGAGGGCGACCCAGCGGGCCAGGGCCGCGTGGGGGTCCGGGAGGGTCCAGAGCAGGTGGCGGGCGAGCACGACGTCGACCTCGGCGACGGGTGGGTCAGCCGCGTCACCCACGACGAACGTCGCCGGCAGCCGGGCGCCGGCCAGCTTGGCGCGGGCCTGCGCGACCATCTGCGGCGCGAGGTCGACGCCGGTGACGCGGTGGCCGGCCCCAGCGAGGAGCGCGGCGAGCGACCCGGTGCCGCACCCGAGGTCGAGCACGTCCCACGGCCCGGCAGGGATCCAGCCGGCGAGCCGGGCCGACCACGCCGCGCGGGTGCGCGGATCACGCAGGCCGTGGTCGGGCTCGTCGTCGAAGCCCGCCGCCGCGTCGTCCCAGAACCGCGCGATGCCACGGAGCCCGTCGGGTGCCGTCATCCGACCACGGTAGAGCGGTCCTGTGAAACTCGTCGGAGCACCATGTCGAAAGGTGCCCACGCCCGTTCGACGACCTGGTGAAGGCACCGGCCCGGCACTAGCGTCGGGCGGGCACACAGTCGAAGGAGACAGCCATGAAGGTCCTGGTCATGATCAAGGGTGACGGTGCGGACGAGGACAAGGTCGCACCCACCGACGAGATGTTCCGCGTCATGAACGCGTACAACGAGCAGCTGGTGAACGCCGGGATCATGCTCGGCGGCGAGGGCCTGCAGCCCAGCAAGGCCGGCGCGAAGGTGGTCTGGGATGCGTCCGGGGAGACGTCGGTGGTCGACGGCCCGTTCGCCGAGGCCAAGGAGATCATCGCCGGCTACTGGATCTGGCAGGTGAGCTCGCTGGACGAGGCGATCGAGTGGGCCAAGCGCTGCCCGTCGACGCCGGGGCTGCGCTCGGTGCTCGAGATCCGCCCGTTCTTCGAGATGGAGGACTTCGCCCAGGTGGTCTCGCCGGAGGTCCTCGAGAAGGAGCAGGCCATCGTCGACCGGCTGAAGACGCAGCAGGCCTGAGGAGGGCGCGGGGCGATGGCCGACGCGCGGCGCACCGTCGAGGTCGTCTGGCGGATCGAGTCGCCGCGGCTCATCGCCTCGCTCACCCGCCTCGTCCGGGACGTCGGGCTGGCCGAGGAGCTCGCGCAGGACGCGTTCGTCGCGGCGCTCGAGCAGTGGCCGGAGTCGGGCGTCCCGGACCAGCCCGGCGCCTGGCTGATGGTGACCGCCCGGCACCGGGGCATCGACCTGATCCGTCGCGAGCAGAACCGGGGCGCCAAGTACGCGGTCCTGGCGAACGCGCTCGGCGACGAGGCGGCGGCGGACCGGATCGTCGACGAGCCCATCGGCGACGACCTGCTCTCGCTCGTGTTCCTCACCTGCCACCCGGTGCTCCCCAGGGAGTCGCGGATCGCGCTGACGCTGCGGCTCTTCGGCGGCCTGACCACCGACGAGATCGCCCGCGCCTACCTGGTGCCGTCGCCAACCATCGGCCAGCGGATCTCCCGCGCCAAGCGCACGTTGGCCGAGGCGAAGGTCCCGTTCGAGGTGCCGCAGGCGGACCAGATGCCGGCGCGGCTGAGCTCCGTGCTCGAGGTGGTCTACCTGATCTTCACCGAGGGGCACTCCGCGACGACGGGCACCACGTGGGTTCGTCGGGACCTGGCCGACGAGGCAATGCGCCTGGGCCGGGTGCTCGCCGGGCTCCTGCCGCGCGAGCCCGAGGTGCACGGCTTGGTCGCCCTCATGGAGCTGCAGGCGTCGCGGTTCGACGCCCGCGGCGACGGCGTCCTGCTCCAGGACCAGGACCGGACGCGGTGGGACAGCGCACTCATCGAGCACGGGCTCCGGTCGCTGGAGCGCGCCACGACGCTGGGCCGACCCCTCGGTCCGTACACGGTGCAGGCGGCGATCGCGGCGTGCCACAGCCGCGCCCGGACCTTCGAGGACACCGACTGGGAGGCGATCGTCGCCCTGTACGACGCCCTCGCCCAGCTGGCGCCGTCGCCGGTCGTGGAGCTCAACCGGGCGGTGGCGGTCCTGCACGCGGACGGGCCGGAGGCGGCCCTCGCCGCCCTCGAGCTGATCCGCCACGACCCGCGCCTCGCCCGGTACCACCTGCTCGGCGCGGTCCGCGCGGACGTGCTGGTCCGGCTGGGGCGTGCCGACGAGGCCGCCGACGAGCTCGAGCGGGCCGCGGCCCTGGCGCCGACCCAGCGGGAGCGGAACCTGCTCATGGCGCGTTCGGCCACCGTCGCGGAGGCCGGGCACGCCTGACCCTCAGCGCAGGTGCGCGCCGCCGCCGACCGCGTACGCCTCGCGGACCCAGCCGGCGAACGTGTCGTCGAGATCGGCGAGCGTGCGGATGCGGTAGCGGTTGACGTACAGGGTGCGCAGGTAGGGCGAGGACCGCAGGATCCGCGGATCGCCGTCGAGCGGCCGCATGGTGTCGAGGTAGCCCTCGACGCCCTGCCGGGTGGGCCGCGCGCCGGCGAACCCGCGGCGCGGGCCCTTGAACGTGATCGTCGTCTTCGACACGGCGTAGGTGACCGGGCCGAACGACTCGACCAGCGCGGCGAACGCCCGCCAGAGCTCGACGTGCGCGGGGTCGGCGCCGCGCAGGTGGTCGTCCACGGTCCAGACGTGCTCGTCCATGGACCTCATGCTGCGCCAGGATGACCGCATGATCGAGCCCTTCACGCTGACCGGTCGGCACGTCCGGCTGGAACCGCTCGCCGCGGCGCACGTCGACGGCCTGGCCGCCGCGGCCGCCGAGGAGCGCGGGAGCTACGGCTACACGTGGGTGCCGGACGGTCCCGACGAGACGGCGCGGTACGTCGAGGCGGCGCTCGAGCACGCGTCGGCGGGCCGCGCGGTGCCCTTCGCGGTGCGGCGGCTGGCCGACGGCGTGCTCGTCGGGAGCACCCGGTTCCTCGACCTCGAGGTGTTCCAGGACCCGGCGCCGTGGCCGCCCGGGATCGGGGTCGGCGGGGCGCCGACCGACGAGAACCCGCCGTCCGTCGCGGAGATCGGGAGCACCTGGTACGCGGCGTCGGCGCAGCGCACGGCGATCAACACCGAGTGCAAGCTGCTGCTGCTCACGCACGCCTTCGAGACGTGGCGGTCGCTGCGGGTGACGCTGAAGACGGATGCGCGCAACGCGGCGTCGCGCCGGGCGATCGAGCGGATCGGCGGCCGCTTCGAGGGCGTGCGGCGCGTGCACACGGTCGCGACGGACGGCAGCCTGCGGGACACCGCCTACTTCTCGATCGTCGCCGCCGAGTGGTTCACGGTGCGCGCGGCGCTGGTGGCCCGGCTGGGCTGAGCTCCCGGTAGGCGKGCACCAGCTCGTCCCAGCGCGCCTTGAGGTCGCACCGACCCCGGCCGTCGAGGTCCGCCGAGAGGTCCTCGAGGTGCACCTGCCATCCGGCGCCGTAGGCCGCGAGGTCGCCGACCGGGAGCCCGCGTTCCTCGACCACCAGCACCGTCGAGTCGCCCACCGACGTCAGCGTCGCCTCGACGACGGTGTCGACCTCGTCGTCCTGCTCCCTGGTCCGCACCACGAGCCGCCGCGGCGGCTCGCACACCTCGACCCGGCCGGTGCCCTCCCAGCCGCTGGTGAACCGAGCCGCGAACTCGCCGCCGACGGTCAGGTCGCCGGACACCTCGGCGATCCAGCGCGCGAGCCGTTCGGGCGCGGTGCACGCGTCCCAGAGGTCGTCGATGTCGGTGTCGAAGACGTCCTCGACCCGGACCGCGCCGCGCGCGTCGTCCAGTGCGTGCAAGGTGGCGACGAGCTTCATCGTGCTGCCTTCTTCCCTCGGGCGATCTCGGTGTGCAGCGCGTCGAGCCGGTTCTGCCAGAGCGCGCGGTACCCGTCCAGCCACTCGTCCACCTCGGCGAGTGGCTCGGGGCGCAGGGTGTAGATCCGGCGCTGCGACTCCTGCCGCACGTCGACGAGCCCGGCCTCGCGCAGCACCCGGAGGTGCCGGGACACCCCGGGCCGCGCGATGGGCAGGGCCGCCGCCAGCTCTCCGGCCGTGGCGGGGTGCTGGCGGAGGATCTCGAGCACGATGCGGCGGCTCGGGTCGGCGACGGCGTGCAGGACGGCTTCCATGCAACGAACGTACCGTCACGGTTACGTAACCGCAAGGGTACCTAAGCCCAGAGACCATCCCGGGCGCGTGCCAGGAAGTCGCGCTCGGCGGCGTTGGTCGTGAGGGTGAGCGCCTGGTCGTAGGCGTCGGCCGCCTCCGAGAGCCGGTCCAGGCGCTTCAAGAGGTCCGCGCGCACCGCGTGGAACAGGTAGTAGCGGTCCAGCGGCAGGCTGTCGACGAGGGCGAGACCCGCGGCCGGGCCCTCGAGCTCCGCGACCGCGACCGCACGGTTCAGCGCCACGACGGGGCTGGGCGCGATCGACATCAGCTGGTCGTAGAGGATCACCACCTGGCGCCAGTCGGTCCCGGCCGGCTCGCTGTGCACGGCCTGCATCGCGGCCTGCAGCTGGTACGGACCGAGGTGGTCGCGCCGCAGGCACCGGCGCACGAGCGCGCGGCCCTCCTCGAGCTCGGCGGCGTCCCAGAGCGCGTGGTCCTGGTCCCTGAGCAGGACGAGCGACCCGTCGGCAGCGACGCGCGCGTCCCGACGGGCGTCGGTGAGCACCATGAGCGCCAGGAGCCCGAGCGCCTCGGGCTCGTCGGGCATGAGCTCCACCAGCAGGCGACCGAGCCGGATGGCCTCGGCGCAGAGGTCCTGGCGGGTGAGGGCCCCGGACCCGGTCGTGAACACCAGGTACACGACCGCCAGCACGGCGCGGAGCCGGTCCGGCAGGTCGGCGTCGCGCGGCACCCGGTACGGGATGCGGGCGTCGCGGATCTTGCCCTTGGCCCGCACGAGCCGCTGGGCCATCGTCGGCTCCGGGACCAGGAACGCGCGCGCGATCTCCTCGGTGGTGAGCCCGCCCAGCAGCCGCAGCGTCAGCGCCACCTGTGCCTCCACCGACAGGGCCGGGTGGCAGCAGGTGAACACGAGGCGGAGGCGGTCGTCGCGCACGGGCCCCACCTCCACCGGTTCGTCGCGCGCGTGCAGCAGCGCGGCCTGCGCGTGCCGGTCGTCGCGCGACGCCTCCCGGCGCAGCCGGTCGATCGCCTTGCGCTTGGCCGTGGTGATGATCCAGCCGGCCGGGCTCGCCGGGAGCCCCTCGGCCGGCCAGCGCTGCACGGCCGCGACGAACGCCTCCTGCACCGCCTCTTCGGCGACGTCGAGGTCGCCGAAGGTGCGGGTCAGGACGGCGACGGCGCGGCCGTGCTCCGCGCGGAAGACGCGCGCGACGGCATCGTCGTCGGCAGCCGTCACTGGTACCGGAACGGCCGCACCTCGATGGGCAGCGTCGTCGCGACCGCGAGCTTGCCGCCCCAGTCGAGGGCGGCGTCGAGGTCGTCGACGTCCACGATGGTGAAGCCGCCCAGGTGCTCCTTGGCCTCGACGAACGGGCCGTCGGTGGTCACCACGTCACCGTCCTTGGCGCGCAGCACGGTCGCGGTGCTCGGGTCGTGCAGGCCGCCCGCGTAGACCCAGATGCCGGCGTCCTTCATGGCCTGGTCGACGACCCCCACGGCCTTGATGATCGGGTCGAGGAACTCGGGGTCCGGCATCGGCCCCGCGGGCTCCATCACGCTCAGCAGGTAGTGGCTCATCACGTCCTCCTCGGTGGGTGCGGCGCCGGCGTCGGGCCGGCTGCTCACCGTCTGTACGAACGGGGAGCAGCCGGATCGACAGCCGGCCGGCCCCTACCGGGGAACGTAGTCGAACGTGTCCGGGTCGGGGCCGGTGCGCTCGTCCCGGTTGAGCCCCGAGATGTCCGCGAGGTCCACGTCGCTCAGCTCGAAGTCGAACAGGTCGAAGTTCTCCTCGATGCGGCTGCGGGTCACCGACTTGGGGAACACGATGTCGCCGCGCTGCAGGTGCCAGCGCAGCGTGACCTGCGCCGGGGTCCTGCCGAGCGACTCGGCGATCCGGACGATCGTCGGGTCGTCCAGCACCTTGCCCTGGGCGATCGGGCTCCACGCCTCGGTAGCGATGCCGTGCTCGGCGTCGAACGCGCGCACGTCCTCCTGGGTCAGGTAGGGGTGCACCTCGATCTGGTTCACGGCGGGCGTGATCGTGGTCTCGGCGTTCAGCCGACGCAGGTGGTGCGGCTGGAAGTTGGAGACGCCGATCGCCTTGGCGCGGCCGGACCGGTAGAAGTCCTCCATCGCCTTCCACGTCTCGACGAAGTTGCTCACCGTCGGGAGCGGCCAGTGGATGAGGAAGAGGTCCACGTAGTCGAGCCCGAGGGTGTCGAGCGTCAGGTCGAACGCGATCGCCGCGTCCTGCGGGTCGTGCGCGTCGTTGTTCAGCTTGCTGGTGATGAAGACCTCGTCGCGCGCGAGGCCGGACTCGGCGACCGCCTCGCCGACGCCCTTCTCGTTCTTGTACATCTGCGCCGTGTCGATGTGCCGGTAGCCCACCTCGAAGGCCTGCAGGACCGCGTCCTTGGTCTCCGCCGGGTCGATCTGGAAGACGCCGAAGCCCAGCTGCGGAATCTCGACGCCGTTGTTCAGGGTGATGTTGGGGACTGTGCTCATGGCGTCCATTCGACCCCGCGACGGCGTGGATCGCCTGTTATAGTCGCCAACTAACCAGTTGGTTGTACCGAAGCGAGGAGCCTCACATGTACGCCGTGCCCGACCAGACCGGCCGCACCGTCGTCGTCACCGGCGCCAACAGCGGCACCGGGCGTGAGGCCGCCGAGCGCCTCGCCGCCGCCGGCGCGCACGTGGTGCTCGCGGTGCGCAACGCCGAGAAGGGCGAGAAGGCGCTGGCCGAGATCCGTGCGGCCCACCCCGATGCGTCGGCCGAGGTGCGGGTCGTCGACCTTGCGTCCCTGGCGTCCGTGCAGGCGTTCGCCGACGCCCTGGGCCGCGACCTGCCGCACCTCGACACCCTGGTCAACAACGCCGGCGTCATGGCTCCGCCCACCCGGTTCGAGACCGAGGACGGGTTCGAGCTGCAGATGGGCAGCAACTACCTGGGCCCCTTCGCGCTCACCAACCGCCTGCTCCCGCTCCTGCTCGCCGCCCCGACGCCCCGCGTCACCACCATGAGCAGCGGCGTGGCGAACGTCGGCCGCATCCGGTTCGACGACCTGCAGTGGACGCGCCGCCGGTACAGCCCTTTCCGGTCGTACGCGCAGTCGAAGCTGGCCGACCTGCTGCTCGCCCGGCACCTGGCCCGGGTGTCCGGGCAGCGCGGCTGGCCCCTGATGAGCAACGCCGCGCACCCCGGTTTCACGCGCACCAACCTCCAGACCGCCGGCGCGTCGCTCGGCCGCGACGGGACCCACCGGTCGCCGATCGGCAACCTGCCCTTGGTGCCGTCCCAGCTGCCGCCCGAGGGTGCCGAGCCGATGCTGTTCGCGGCGGCCGACCCGCTCGCGGTCGAGGGCGGCTACTACGGACCGTCGGGCCGCTTCGGGATGGTCGGACCCACGGGTCCGGCCAAGCTCAACCGCCGCATGCGCGACGACGACACGGCCGCGCGGCTGTGGGCCGTGGCGCAGGACCTCACCGGCACGGCCCTGCCCGCATGATGGCCGCCGACACCCCGCGCCGGATCCTCGACGCGGCGGCCGACGAGTTCGCCGAGCGGGGCCTGGCGGGCGCGCGCGTGGACCGGGTCGCGGAGCGCGCCGGCGCGAACAAGCAGCGGATCTACGCGTACTTCGGCAGCAAGGACCAGCTGTTCGACCGGGTGGTGGAGGACCGGATCGAGCAGCTGCTCGACGCCGTGCCCTTCGATGCCGCGGACCTGCCCGGCTACGCCGTGCGCGTGCTCGACTTCAACCGCGCGCACCCGTCGCTGGTCCGGCTGCTGCTCTGGCACAGCCTCGAGCGGCCCGGGGTGCTCACGGGTCTGCCGCAGTCCGTGTCGTCGCACGAGCGGAAGGTCGCCGCGCTGCGCGAGGTGCGTGGGGAGGACGGCTGGGCGGCGGACCGGCTGCTCGACCAGGTGCTCGGGCTCGTGCACGGCGTGACCCTGCAGACGTCGGGCGACCCGGAGCGCGTGCGCGCGGACCTGCACCGGGCCGTCAGCCTGCTGGTGGGCTGACCTGTCTGTCGGTGGTCGGTGGAAAGGTCGTGCTCCCGGAACCGTCCGCGTGGCACCCTGCCCGTGACCCCGATCCGCAAGGAGCAGTCGGCATGCCCCATCCCCTCGCCTCCCGCGTCACCGGCCCCGTCCTGCTCCCCGACGACGACGGCTTCGCCGACGAGGTCGCCGCGCACAACCGCGCGGTCGTCCACGCGCCGGAGGTCGCGGTCGGGGCCACGACCGCGCAGGACGTCGTCGAGACGGTGCGCTGGGCGACCGAGAACCGCGTCCCGGTCACGGTGCTCGCCACCGGGCACGGCGCGCGCACGCCCGTCACGTCCGGGGTGCTGCTCACCACGGGTCGGCTTGGCGGGGTCACGGTCGATCCGGCTACGAGCGTCGCGACGATCGGCGCAGGCGCGCACTGGACCGACGTGGTGCCGGTGGCCGACGCCCACGGGCTCACGCCGGTCGCGGGCTCGTCGACCGGCGTGGGCGTGGTCGGGTACCTGCTCGGCGGTGGGCTCGGCCCGTTCGCGCGCAGCCACGGGTTCAGCTCCGACCGGATCGAGTCGCTGACGGTCGTCACCGGGACGGGARAGGTGGTCGTGGMGTCGGCCGACCAGAACCCGGACCTCTTCTGGGCGCTCCGCGGCGGCGGCGCCGGGTTCGGCGTGGTGACCGAGGTGCGCCTGCGGCTCGTCGCCATGCCCGAGCTGTACGCCGGCTCGCTGTTCTTCGACGCCGAGCACATCGAGACCGCCCTGCGCGGCTGGCTGGCGTGGACGGCGTCCGCGGACCCGGGCACCACGACGAGCGCCGCGATCATCGGCTTCCCACCGTTCGACGCCGTCCCGCCGTTCCTGCGGGGCCGGACCGTGCTGGTGCTCCGGTTCGCCCGACCCGGCGACGAGGCCGCGGGCGAGGCCGTCGCGGCGCGCCTGCGCGCCCTGGCGCCCACCCTCGCGGACACGGTCGGCGTGCTGCCCGTCGCGCGCGCCGCCGAGATCCACAACGACCCCACCGACCCCGGCCCCAGCTGGGTGCGCGGGATCATGCTCAGCCACGTCGACGACGACTTCGCGACGGCGTGGCTCGGGCTGGTCGGGTCGGGCGCGCAGCACCCGTTCGTCGCCGCCGAGCTGCGGCACGTCGCCGGCGCGACCGGCGTCGACGTCCCTGGTGGCTCGGCGGTGTCGGGCCGCGGCGCCGCGTTCACGCTCGGGCTGATCGGCGTCGACCCCGGACAGTTCGCGACAACCATGCCGGCCGCCGCCTCGACCGTCGCGGAGGCCGTCGCGCCGTGGACCGCGACCGAGGTGAACCCGAACTTCGCGGGCACCGGCACCCCGGTGTGGGACCGTGCGACGGCCGAGCGGCTGGCCCGGGTGCGGCAGGCGTACGACCCCACCGGCGTGTTCGCCTGAGGCAACTGGGGAGGAGTGGTGAAGGCTGGGTCGTTCACCCACGCGCCAGCACCGGGTGATGACACGCTCTCCGAGCGTTGATCGAGCAGAGGTCGGCACAGGTGCCGAACGACGAGGGGACAGCATGAGGTTCGCGGGTGGACGGAGCGTGGCGCGGCGCCGCCTGGCGGGCGGGGCGCTCGCGCTGCTCCTGGCGGGGGCCGGCCTGACCGCGTGCTCGGCGGACCCGCCCGGACCCGAGTCGGCCACCAAGGCGCTCGCGGCCGCGCTCGCGTCGGGGAACTTCTCCAAGGCGCCCTTCGAGGGCGGCGCAGCCGACGTCACCGCCGCGACCGCTCTTCGGAAGACCGCGTACGAGGGGCTCGCGCCGTGGAAGCCCACGGTGAGGGTCGTCTCGACGACGGTGGACGAGAAGGACGAGGACGTCGCCACCGCGACCCTCGGGTACACGTGGGATCTCGACGAGAGCGACAACGACTGGACGTACGAGACGCACGCTCGGCTGACGCGCGACGACGAGGACGTCTGGCACGTCGCGTGGGCGCCCGCGCTCCTGGCGCCGGACCTCACGGGCGGCGAGGCGCTCTCGGTGAAGCGCACGCGCGCCGACCGCGCGAACGTCCTCGGCGCGGACGGCGCCGTCATCGTCGAGCCCCGCACCGTGCACCGGCTCGGGATCGACAAGACGCGGGTGGCGGCCGAGAACCAGGACACCGCCGCACGGGCGCTCGCCTGGGAGCTGAAGATCGACCAGGACGCGTACGCGGCCAAGGTGGCGGCGGCCGGCGAGAAGGCTTTCGTCGAGGCGATCACGGTGCGCGACGGTGACCCGGCCTACGACGTGCCGCACCTGGCCGGCATGGAGGGCGTCAACGACGTCGTCGGGACGCTCCCGCTGGCGCCCAGCCGGCGGTTCGCCCGGCCGATCCTCGGGTCGGTGGGCGAGGCGACCGCGGAGATCGTCGAGAAGTCGGACGGCGCCGTGGCCGCCGGCGACCTGGCGGGGCTGTCCGGCCTCCAGCGCCAGTACGACGCGCAGCTGCGCGGGCTGCCGGGCCTGACCATCACGGCCGCCCAGGCCGACGGCAGCGCGGCGCGGCAGCTCTACGAGGTGGCGCCCACGCCCGGGACGCCGCTGACCACGACGCTCGACGTGCCGCTGCAGAACGCGGCCGAGGACGTGCTGGCGAACGTCGGTCCGGCCAGCGCGATCGTCGCGATCCGGCCGTCGACGGGCGACGTGCTCGCCGCCGCCAGCGGGGCCGGCGGCGAGGGCATGTCGACGGCGACGCTCGGGCAGTTCGCGCCCGGGTCCACCTTCAAGGTGGCCACGACGCTGGCCCTGCTGCGCTCGGGGCTGACGCCGGACAGCGACGTCACCTGCCCGGCGACCGTCTCCGTCGACGGCCGGAGCTTCGCCAACTTCCCCGAGTACCCGACGGACAAGCTKGGCACCATCCCGCTGCGGACCGCCTTCGCCAACTCCTGCAACACCGCCTTCATCTCGGCGCGCGACTCGGCCGACCAGGACGCGCTCATCGACGCAGCCGGGTCGCTCGGCCTCGACCCGCACGCGACCCTCGGGTTCCCGGCGTTCCTGGGCGACGTGCCCGGCGACTCGGACGGCACCGACCACGCGGCCTCGATGATCGGGCAGGGGCGCGTGCTCGCGTCCCCGCTCGGCATGGCGACGGTCGCCGCGTCGGTCGCCCACGGGTCCACTGTCGTTCCGCGGCTCGTCGTACCGCAGGACGGGGCCGCGACGCCGGAGCCGTCGGACGGCGAGACCACCGCCAGTGCAGCCCCGACCGAGGCCCCGCGGGCGCTGGTGCCGCTGACCGCAGGCGAGGCGACCACGCTGCACGAGCTCATGCGCGGCGTGGTGACCGAGGGCGGCGCGACCTTCCTGCAGGACGTGCCCGGCGACGAGGTCGCCGCGAAGACCGGCACCGCGCAGTTCGGCGACGCGGCCAACCTGCAGAACCACGTGTGGATGATCGCCATCCAGGGAGACCTCGCCGTGGCGGTGTTCGTCGACGTCGGCGACTACGGCTCGACCACCGCCGGACCGCTGCTCGAGCAGTTCCTGCGCGCCGCGCAGGGGTGAGACCGTCGGGGACATGACCGGTGCTGAGGGAGATCTGATGACCGAGCGCGCCGTCGCCGTGATGCTGCCGCGGGACCTGCCGGCCCACCAGTTCCGCACGTACGCGCAGCGCGCCGAGGCGCTCGGGTTCGACGAGCTCTGGTTGGTCGAGGACTGCTTCTTCCGCGGCGGGGTCGCGCAGGCCGCAGCCGCGCTGGCGATGACCGAGCGCATCCGGGTCGGCATCGGGATCCTGCCGGCCGCCGTGCGGAACGCGGCGTTCACCGCGATGGAGGCCGCGACGCTCGCGGAGCTGTTCCCCGGGCGGGTCGACATCGGCATCGGGCACGGGATGCCCGGCTGGATGCGGCAGGTGGGCGCGTGGCCCGCGAGCCCGCTGACCATGCTCGAGGAGCACCTGTCGGCCGTGCGGGCGGTCCTGCGCGGGGGGTCCGTCGACGCCGACGGCCGGTACGTGGAGCTGCGCGGTGTGGAGCTGGCCTCACCGCCGGTGACCGTGCCGCGCGTGCTTGCCGGGGTGCGCGGGCCGAAGTCGCTCGCGGTCGCGGGCCGGTGCGCCGACGGCACGATCCTCGCCGAGCCGGTCACCCCCGAGTACGTCGCGGCGGCGCTCCGGCACATCGCCCCGACGCGCGAGCACCGGATCGTCGCTTACTGCGTGACCGCGGTCGACGACGATGCGGCCGCCGCCCGCGCGGCCGCGCGGCCCGCCCTCGAGTGGATCGGCGACCCGGACTGGGACGTGCACATCGCGCCGCTCCCGTTCGCCGACGAGTTCCGCGCCCTGCGGGCCGCGGCGAGCGACCGTGCCGGCTTCGCGGCCGCGATGCCCGACGAGTGGATCGACCAGCTCGCCGTCGTCGGGACGGTGGACGGCGCCCGCAGGCGGATCGGGCAGCTGCACGACGCCGGCGTGACCACGGCGGTGCTGATGCCGGTGGGCGCGGACCCGTTGGCCGCGCTGGAGGACCTGGCACGGGTGCTGTAGTCAGTAGCCGAGCAGGTCCGCGACCTCCGCGGCGACCTCCGAGGCTGCCCGGCCGTGGTTGACCACGACCAGGTCGACGTCCACCCGCTCCATCAGTGCCGCGAGCACGTCGGTGCGGGCGAGGTGCCAGTCGAGGTCCGGCCCCGGCTCGTGCCTCGCCAGCAGCCGGTCCTTGCGGATGGAGGCCGGGGCGTCCAGCCGCACGAGGCGCACCGGGACGCCGAGGGCGTCGGCGTAGTCGTCGCGCTGCGCGGTGTCCTCGACGACCCGCGGCAGGATCAGCACCTCGATGCCGGCCTCGCGCCAGTGCGCGCCCATCGCGCGCAGGTGGCGGACGACCGCCCGCTCGTTGAAGGGGTCGTCGGCCGCGGGTGGAGTGCGGTGCGCCAGCTCGTCGACGTCCAGGTCGCACGCTTCGTGCCCACGGGCGTGGAGCACCGTGCGGAGTGCGGCCGCGACGGTGGTCTTGCCCGCACCGACGGTTCCCGAGAGCACGACGACATCCATGGCGGCGATCCTGTCATGTCAAGAACTCTTGACATGATGTCCGGTCTGTCTTACGTTCAGCGTGTCAACAATTCTTTACATGGGAGATCCTGATGGCCGCCACGACCGAGACCTGCACGATGCCGGCGATCGTCCAGAGCGGCTACGGAGCCCCCGGCGACGTGCTGACGTGGGGCACCGCCCCGCGCCCCGTGCCGACGGCGGACGAGGTGCTGGTCCGCGTCCGCGCGTCGTCCCTCAACTTCGCCGACGTCGCCGTGGTGACCGGCCGGCCGTCGCTGATCCGGATGATCACCGGCCTGCTCCGGCCGCGGCACGCGCTGCCCGGCAAGGACGTCGCCGGCACGGTCGAGGCGGTCGGGGCCGACGTGACCGACGTCGCGGTCGGCGACGAGGTCTACGCGGAGGCCGACCATGGCGGGTGGGCGCAGTACGTCCGCGTCCCGGCCGCGGTCGTCGCGCGCAAGCCCGCGACGCTCTCGTTCGCCGAGGCCGCCGCCGTGCCGCTCGCCGGCGGGACGGCGCTGCGGTGCGTCGAGACCGTGCAGCCGGGGCAGCGCGTGGTGGTCAACGGCGCGTCGGGCGGCGTCGGCACGTTCGCGGTGCAGCTGGCCAAGGCGCGCGGCGCCGAGGTGACGGCCGTGTGCAGCGGGCGGAACGCGGAGGCCGCGAGGGCGCTCGGGGCGGACCACGTCATCGACTACGACCGGTCCGACTTCACCAGCAACGGCCAGCGCTACGACGTCGTCGTCGATCTCGTCGGCAACCGGACGCTCGGCGCGTGCCGCCGGGCGCTCACCCCGACGGGCACCCTCGTCCTGTCCTCGGGCGGGGGCGGTCGGGTGATCGGACCGATGGGTCGGATCATGCGTGCCGTCGTCGTGAACCTGTTCGTCAGCCAGCACCTGCGCCCGCTCGCGGTCACCCGCAGCCGGGCGAGCCTCGACGAGCTGCGCGAGCTGATCGAGGCGGGTCACGTCACGCCGGTCGTCGAGCGCA
Organism: Cellulomonas sp. P4_H12; assembly: GCF_056400905.1. Classification (NCBI taxonomy): domain Bacteria; kingdom Bacillati; phylum Actinomycetota; class Actinomycetes; order Micrococcales; family Cellulomonadaceae; genus Cellulomonas; species Cellulomonas sp. P4_H12. The sequence goes on along the minus strand of NZ_JBFUKJ010000031.1, from coordinate 21,286 downwards.
CCTACCCTCTGAGCGACGCGGCCGAGGCGCTGCGTCGCCTGCAGGACGAGCACGCCCGCGGCAAGACCGTCCTCACCGTCGCCTAGGAGCACCGATGTCGTACGAAGAGCGGAACGTCTGGGTGTTCGCGGTCGTCGCGGTGCTCGCGTACGGGACGTACCTCGCCGTCATCCTGAGCCGCGCGCGCGACGTGCCGCTGGTCGAGGTCGCCTACGAGGGTCCGCTGCTGTGGTCGATCGGCGGCGCGATCGTCGCGTCCATCGTCGGCACCATCCTGGTCTCGCTGGCCAACCGGCGCGACGGTCACGTCAAGGACCAGCGCGACCGGGAGATCAACCGGCTCGGCGAGTACACCGGCCAGTCGTTCGTCGTCATCGGGGCGCTCGCGGCCATGGCGCTGGCCATGCTCGAGGTCGACTGGTTCTGGATCGCCAACGTCGTCTACCTCTGCTTCGTGCTGTCGGCGATCCTCGGCTCCGTCACCAAGCTCGCGGCCTACCGCCGGGACTTCTCCACATGGTGAAGCCCACCCAGGTCACCAACGCCATCCGCACGCTGCGGTTCACGCACGGGGAGATGACGCAGGCCGAGCTGGCGGAGCGCATCGGCGTCACCCGCCAGACCGTCATCGCCATCGAGCAGGGCCGCTACTCCCCGTCGCTCGAGATGGCGTTCCAGATCGCCCGGGTCTTCGGCGTCCCGCTGGACGACGTCTTCCAGTACCCGGGCTGACCCCGCTCGATCCCAGGCACGCCACTCGAAGGGCACAGCCATGCGCACAGCACGTCTCGCCGGTCTGCTCTACCTCGTCGTCGCCGTCCTCGGCGGGTTCGCCGAGCTGTTCGCCCGGGCCACGGTCCGTGGTGCCGACGACGTCGCCGCCGCGATCCGGGAGAACTCCGGGCTCCTGAAGGTCGCGTTCGCCGCCGACCTCGTGGCATTCACCTGCTTCCTGCTCGTCGGGATCGCGCTGTACGCGCTGTTCCGGGACGTCGACCGGACCGCGGCGGTCGCGATGCTCACCCTGAACGCCGTCAGCGTGGCCATCCAGTCCCTCAACATGGTCAACCAGGCCGGCGCGGTGCTGGCCGCGCAGCGGGGCGCCGACGAGGTCGCCGTGCTGTTCCTCGACCTGCACGGGGTCGGCTACCTGGTGGCGCAGATCTTCTTCGGCGCGTGGCTGGTCCCGCTCGGCTACCTCGTGGTCCGGTCCGGCGCCGAGCCGCGCGGGTTCGGGTACGCGCTCGTGGCCGGAGGCATCGGGTACCTGGCCGGGTTCGCGATCGAGCTGGTGGCCCCGGACGCCGATGCGCTGTCGACGACGCTCGGGATGGTGGGCGGCCTCTCCGAGGTGGCGTTCCTGGTCTGGCTGCTGGTGAAGGGCGCGCACCGCCAGGTCCGCGAGCCGGTCCCGGTGCCCTAGTTTGGCGATGTGTCCGATGCCGCCCTCAGCCTGCTCGTGCTCGTGGGGTGCGTCGGGCTGTTCATCTGGAACCGCCTGAGCGTCAGCGTGGTGGCGCTGCTGACCGCCCTCGCCCTCTACTTCACGGGCCTCGTGACGGCGGCCGAGGCGGTGAGCGGGTTCGGTGACCCGGTCGTGGTGTTCATCGCCACGCTGTTCGTGCTCAGCGAGGGCCTCGAGTCGTCGGGCGTCACGGCGTGGGCCGGGCAGCAGCTCATCGCCCGCGCCGGGACGCAGCGCGGTCGGCTGCTCGTGGCGCTCATGACGTTGTCGGCGATCATGGCCGCGCTCGTGACGCCGAACGGCGCCGCGGCGGCGCTGATCCCGATCGTGGTGGTCGCGGCCCGGCGCTCGAAGCAGTCGACGTCGCAGATGCTCATGCCGCTGGCGTTCGCCGCGAGCGCGGGCGCGCTCCTGGTGCTCAGCGGCAGCACGGTGAACGTGATCGTGTCGGACGCGCTCGAGCAGGTGACCGGCGAGAAGTTCGGGTTCTTCGAGTTCGGGCTGATCGGCCTGCCGCTGGTGCTCGTGACGATCGGTGTCTCGCTCGTCGCGGGTCGCCGCCTGCTGCCCGACCGGTCGCCGACGTCCCTGCCGGCGGACTACTCCGCGCACATCGACACGCTGGTCGACCACTACAGCCTGGACGCGGGGTTCTTCCGCCTGTCGGTCGACCCCGGCTCGGACGTGGTCGGCCAGCGTCGCGACGAGGTCGCCGTGCCCGACGGCGTGGTCCTCATCGGCGTGCAGCGTGCCTCCGGGGGCCCGGCGGGGGAGGCGGAGGCGCTGGCCGCGGGCGACGTCGTCGTGGTCACCGGGGACAGCGGCGGCATCGCGAGCCTGGTCGAGCGGCACGGGCTCACGGTCGCGACGACCCCGCTCAGCCGGAGCACCCGCGAGGCCTTGCTCAGTCGCGAGGTCGGCGTCGGAGAGGTCGTCGTGCGCCCGCGCTCGCGGCTGATCGGCGAGGTCGTGTTCGCGGGCGTGGTGCGCGGCGGCGTCACCGTGCTCGGCGTGCGGCGTCTGGGCAAGGACCGCGGCGGCGACCACCTCACGCTCGCCGAGGGCGACTCGCTGCTGGTGCACGGGCCGTGGCCGGTGGTGGAGGCCCTGGCGGCGGACGACGACGTGCTCATCGTCGACAACCCCGAGCTGGTCCGTCGGCAGACGGTCGCGCTGGGGCCGAAGGCGTGGCGGGCGATCATCGTGCTGGTCGCCACGGTCGCCCTGCTGGCCTCCGGGGCGGTGCCGCCCGCGATCGCCGGGCTCGTCGGTGCCGCCGCGATGGTGATGACCGGCGTGGTGAGCGTCTCGCACGCCTACCGCGCGGTCTCGTGGGAGACCGTCGTCCTCGTGGGCGGGCTGATCCCGCTGTCGGTCGCCATCGCGTCCAGCGGCGCCGCCGACCTCATCGCCGGCTGGGTGCTCGGCGCCATCGGCGACGGCGGACCGCGCGTGGTCCTCGCGGCGCTGTTCGTCCTCACGCTCGTGCTCGGCCAGGTGGTCAGCAACACCGCCACCGTGCTGATCGTCGCCCCCATCGCCGTCGCGATCGCGGGCGAGTCCGGCGTCGCACTGGCACCCGTCCTCATGCTCGTCGCGGTGGCGGGCGCGGCCTCGTTCCTCACGCCGATCGCGACGCCCGCGAACATGATGGTCATGGGACCCGGCGGCTACGCGTTCGCGGACTACTGGAAGCTCGGCCTCGCGACCACCCTGGCGTGGTTCGTCGTCGCCGTCGCGCTGATCCCTGTCATCTGGCCCACGTGAGGAGAACGACGATGACCTTCGACCCGATCCCGTCCCGCGCACTGTTCGAGGAGGTGTCGGTCCGGGTGGACTCGCTCGGCGCGGGAGCCGGTCGCGCCCTCGGGCTGGCCGTGACCGCCACCGGTGAGGTGCCGTCGGGGATCCCGCTCGACCGGGCCGCGCTCACCGAGTGGGGGTTCCGCGGCACCGTCGGCGAGGTCCTCGTCCTGCCGCGGGAGGGTGGCGCGGTGATCGCGACGGGCGTCGGCGACGACCCGTCCGAGGCCGCCCTGCGCGACGCCGCGGCGGCCTTCGCCCGGGCGGCGGGCCGCGACGACGTGCTGACCACCGACCTGGTGACCGCCGGCGTCTCGGTCGAGGCCGCCGCCCAGGCCGTCGTGGAGGGCATCCTGCTCGGCCGGTACCGCTACGACGCGCTCAAGACCGACCCCGGCACCGTCCCGGTGCGCGAGATCGTGCTGCTCGTGGATGACGCGTCCGCCGACGACGCCCGGCTCGGTGGCCAGCGCGGGTACGTGCTCGCGCGCGCCGCGTCCCTCTCGCGGGACCTCGCCAGCACCCCGGCGGGCCACCTCACCGCACCCGACCTGGCGGACATCGCCGTCTGGCTCGCCGGTGAGCACGGCCTCGACATCGAGGTGTTCGACGAGGAGGCCCTGGTCGAGATGGGCTGCGGCGGGCTGCTCGGCGTCAACGCCGGGTCCGTGGTCGAGCCGCGGATGATCGTGATCCGGTACACGCCGGCGGCCGAGCCGACGGGCCACCTCGGCTTCGTCGGCAAGGGCATCACCTACGACTCCGGCGGCATCAGCCTCAAGCCGTCCAACGCGATGCACGCCGCGATGAAGATGGACATGAGCGGCGCCGGCGCGGTGCTTGCGGCCATGACTGCGCTGGCCGACCTCGAGGTGCCGATCGCCGTCAGCGCGTACCTCGCCTGCACCGACAACATGCCGTCGGGCTCCGCGACGAAGCTCGGCGACGTGCTGACCAGCCGCAGCGGCCGCACGATCGAGGTGGTCAACACCGACGCCGAGGGGCGGCTGGTCATGGCCGACGCGATCGCGCTGGCGCGGGAGGACGGCGTCGACGCAATCGTCGACATCGCCACGCTCACCGGCGCCGCACTCGCCGCGCTCGGCATGCTGACCGCGGCCGTCATCGGTAACGACGACCGGATGCTCGACCTCGTCGAGGCCGCCGCGGAAAGGACCGACGAGCAGGTCTGGCGGCTGCCGCTCGACCGGCGGTACCGCAAGCAGCTCGACTCCGAGGTGGCGGACATCAAGAACCTCGGCGGCGAGTACGCCGGGGCGATCACGGCCGCCTTGTTCCTCGCCGAGTGGGTGGGCGAGACGCCGTGGGCGCACCTCGACATCGCCGGGACCATGCGGTCCGACGCGGACGACGCCTGGCGGACCAAGGGCGCCACCGGCTTCGGGGCGCGCCTGCTGGTCGAGGTCGCGTCCACGTTCGTCGCACCGGGTCGGTGACGCGAGGATGACCGGCCCGGCGGCCGGTTCGGTGACCGGGGACGCGGCCGAGCGGCGCGCGCTCTGGTGGTCGATCGCCGGGTCGGTCGTCCTGGGCGCGTTCGCCGTCGTCTGGGGCGTCGCCGCCCAGTCGCGCGTGCTGCTGTTCGACGGAGCGTTCATCCTGCTCGGCATCGTGCTCGCCGCGATCTCTCTGATGGCGTCCCGCGCCGCGGCGGAGGCGCCGACCGCACGGTTCCCTTTCGGCAAGTCGGCGGTCACGCCGTTGGCCATCGGGGTGCAGGGCGTGGCGCTGCTGGGCACCCTCGTGTACGCCGCCGTCGACGCCGTGGCGATCATCGCGGCGGGCGGGTCGGACGTCGCCCCCGGCACCGTCGCCGCGTACGGGCTGATCACCATGGTGTGCAGCTACCTGATCGCCGCCCTGCTGAGGCGCCGCGCGCCGGACTCGGAGCTCGTACACGCCGAGGTGGCGCAGTGGCGGGCCGGTGCCCTGCTCAGCCTCGTGTTCGCCGTCGGCGCCGGTCTGGCGCTGGCCCTGTCGTCGTTCGGCGACCTGGTGCGGTACGTGGACCCGGTCCTCGTGCTCGTCGCGTGCGCGGTGCTGCTGCCCATCCCCCTGCGGCTGCTGCGGGCCGCGGGACTCGAGCTGCTGGAGGGCGCGCCGCCCGCGCTCGTGCAGGCCACGCTCGACGACGCCGTCGCCTCGGTCCGCGCCGACTTCGGCCTCGACCAGCCCTTCGTCCGCTCGACCAAGCTGGGCAACCGGCTCTACGTGGAGGTGGACTTCGTCGTGCCGGAGGGCGCCTGGGACGTCGCCGGCGAGGACCGCGTGCGGCGCGCGCTCATCGGCCACCTCGAGCCGCTCGGCTACGAGCTGTGGGCCAACGTCGAGCTCACGGCGGACCCGGCTCTGGCGAGATAGCGTCCCCGCATGGCGCATCGCCGCGGCATGGCGGAGGTCGAGCTCGTCGAGCCCGGCGGCCCGTCCGCGGCCGAGGACGGGGTCGACCGCGCCCGTTCCGCGGTCCGCGGCACGGTCCGGCGGGGGCTGGGATGGGTCGGGCGGCACCGCCTTGTCGCCGCTGCGGTGGCGATCGCGCTCGCCGTCGCGGTCGCCGTGCCGATCGCCCGCTCGGCGCAGGCCGACCGCGAACGGGCGGCGGCTCTCGCGGCCCTCCCCTCGGTGGTCGCGGCAATGGCGGGCCCGCCACGCGTGGCGTGGGCGTCGCGGTCGGCCCCGGGGGACTACGTGGTCGCGACCCCGGAGCGGGCGTGGGTGCGCGACGGTGTCCTCGTCCTCTGGGACCAGGCGGCCAACCTGCGCCAGTCGCTGCGGGCGCTCGACGCCGACACCGGGGAGCAGCTGTGGAGGACGGCGCTGACCACGGCCCCGAACCTCGGGGACCCGCCCTACCTCTCCGTCGACGACCCGACGGCCTGCACGGCGCCGGGAGACACGGTCGTCGTGTGCCTGGTGCCGGAGGCGTGGATGCTCGGCGCGGGCGAGGACGTCCTGGGTGACGCGACGACGGTGCAGCCCACCGCCCTGCGCCTGCGCACCTTCGACGTCGCGACCGGCGAGGTCCTGCGCGATGTGGAGGTCGCCCGCCACGCCTCGCTCGTGGCGCTCGGCGGTGACGTCGTGCTCGCCGAGACCTCGGGGGCGGCGGCGCGCAGCTCGAGCCTGTCGCGCCGCGACCCGACCACCGGGGCCGCGCGCTGGAACGTCACCGTCCCGCGCGACCCGGGCTCGGTCGGGTCGGCGTTCGCGGACGTCCGGCTGTACGGGGCCCGGGTCGCCGTCGGGTGGCTCGGCGCGACGCACCTCTTCACGGCCGACGGGGCGCCCTCGGTGGTCTACGACACCGACCAGGTCCGGCGGCAGCGAGGGCACAGCCTGACGCCCGGCCTCGACGAGCCCTCGACGCTGCTCGACCTCGACACCGGACGGCGCCTCGCGACCGGGGACTCCTTCCTCGCCTTCATCGCCACCGACGACGGCTCGTCACCCGACCTCCTGCTCCTCCAGACCGACGACGGCCTGCGAGCCCTGGACGTGACCACGGGCCGGACCCCGTGGACCATCCCGATGCGGACCCCGGGCGCGACGACGACGACGCTCGTCGCGAACGGCAGGGTGGCCGTGCTCGTCGACGGCACGCTCCAGGTGCACGACCTGCGCAGCGGGGTCGAGGCGTGGCGCGTCCGGGCGGCCGGCCAGGGCAACCGCAACCTGGTCACCGACGGCAGCCACGCGATCGTCCTCGGCGGCGACCAGCAGCGCACCACCCTCGCGGCGTACGACCTGCGCGACGGCCGCCGCGCGTGGACCATGGCCGCGCCCGCGGGCCTCGACACGATCGCCGTCGTGGACCACCGGCTGTTCGGGGTCAGCGCCGCGGGGATCGTCGCGTTCACGCCGAGCGGCTCGGGCCGCCAGACGGGGCAACCTTGATCGCCGCGAGCTCGTCGGCGAGACGCCGCACCTCGGCCGTGAGCTGTTCGACCTCCACCCTCGTCACCGACTGCTCCACCTCGGTCGCCTCCGCGACGCGCTCCACCAGCCACGAGGCCAGCGTCGCCGTGACGACACCCAGAAGAGCGATCCCGGCGACCATGAGGGCTACCGCGATGAAACGGCCGGTCGTCGTCGTCGGATAGCGATCGCCGTACCCGACGGTGGTCATCGTCGTGATGGCCCACCAGAAGCCGTCACCGAGATTGGTGATGTTCGTGTCTGGCTTGCCGCGTTCGGCGTCTGTCACGGCGAGCGCACCGACCGTGATGAGCAGTGCCGTCGCACCGATCACGTAGGTCACGACCCTGCCGCGCAGGGTGTGCGACCCGATCCGGTTGAGCACCCCGAAGAGAGCGACCAGACGCAGCAGCCGCAAGGGGCGCAGGATCGGCAGCGCGATGACGGCCAGGTCGAGCAGATGACGCTTGACGAAGGTCCACCGCTGCTCGGCGAGGTACAACCGCGCGAAGTAGTCCACCGCGAACACCAGCCACGTCGCGCGGACGGCGATCTCGCAGAGCACGCGGCTGTCAGTACTCATCGTCGGGATGGCGATCGGGAGGCCGTAGGCGACGAGAAAGATCACGGCCGCGATCGACAGCGGCCACTCGCTGCGGTGTTCCCACCGCTGGACGCGACTCATGATGGCGTCAGTTCAGGTAGATCGACGCGCCCGGCCCGAGCGGCAGGCCGAGCAGGTACCAGACCACGAGCAGCGCGCTCCAGGTGATGAGCAGCACGACGGTGTACGGGAGCATCAGCGAGATGACGGACCCGACGCCGACCTTGCGCCGGTAGCGCTCGGCGAAGATGACGATGAGCGCGAAGTACGGCATGAGCGGGGTGGCCACGTTCACCGGCGAGTCGCCGACGCGGTAGGCGGCCATGGCCAGGTCGGGGGAGATGCCGAGCTGGATGAACAGGGGCACGAACACGGGCGCGAAGATGGCCCACTTGGGCACGACGCCGCCGATGAAGATGTCGATGACGGCGGTCATCGCGATGAGCCCGAGGATGAGCCAGACGGTGCTCAGGTTGGCGGCCTCGAGGGCGTCGGCCATGTTGACCGCGGCGATGGTGCCCAGGTTCGAGTAGTTGAAGTAGGCGATGAACTGGCTGATCACCAGCAGCAGGAAGATCAGGCCGGACAGCCCGGAGATGGTCTTGACCATCGGGTTGATGACGTCCATCGAGCCCTTCACGGTGCCGGCGCCCTTGCCGTAGCAGACCCCCATCACGAAGAAGTACACGAGGATCAGGAAGATGATCGAGTTCAGCAGCGGGGAGTCCTCGATCAGGCTGCCGGTCTCGGGGTTGCGCAGCAGGGCGTTCGGCGGCAGCGAGAGCGCGAGGACCACGGCGGTGGTGCCGAGGAATCCCCAGAACGCCCACCGCAGGMCGTTCTTCTCMTCGGCGCTGAGCTCGCCCGACGGCGGTTCGTCGGCAGTCTCCGGCCCCTCCGACGGGTGGTAGGCGCCCAGCCGGGGCTCGACGAACTTCTCCGTGAGCAGCGTGACCACGACGGTGACCAGCAAGGTCGAGACGATGCCGAAGTAGAGGTTGCCGGTGATCGAGACGTGCTGCGACGGGTCGGCGATCGCCTCGTTGGTGATCTCCGCGAGCATCCCGTCGACGGGCGTGATCAGCATGTTCACTGCGAACCCGCCGCCGACGCCGGCGAACGCCGCCGCGAGGCCCGCCAGGGGGTGCCGGCCGAGGGAGAGGAACACCGCGGCGGACAGCGGGATGAGCACGAGGTAGCCGGCGTCGGTGGCGATGGAGGACAGGACGCCCAGCAGCACGATGATGAACGTGATCGCGCGCGGCGGCGTGACCTTGACCAGCCGCTTGATGAACGACGCGATCAGGCCGACCTCCTCGGCCATGCCCACGCCGATCATGGCGACGACGATGACGCCGACGACGCCGAAGTTGTTGAAGTTGGCCACCGGCGAGGTGAACACGAACCGGAGCCCGTCGGCGTCGAGGAGGCTCTGCGCGGCGACCGTGACGGTGACCGGCTCCTCGGCCCCGATCTGCGCCTGCTCGAACGTCACCGTGCTGCCGGCCGCCTGGAAGAGGGCGGAGAGCACCATGATGAACGCGATGAGGATCAGGAAGATGATCACCGGGTGCGGCACCTTGTTGCCCACCCGCTCGATCCCGTCGAGCACCCGCTGCAGCGGTGACGGCTTGGCGACGACCTCGGCCTGACTCATGCGCGCTCCCTGGCTCGAACCGCTCCTGGCTCGACGCTAGCGAACGAGCCGACATCTCGGGCGCACCCGTGGTGGGATGGCGAGATGAAGCAGCCCGACTACGCACCAGGCCAGCCCGGTTGGCTCCGCGACCTCGGCCCGACGGGCCTGCGGGTCTCCGCGGTCTGTCTCGGCGGGGGACCGCTCGGCAGCATGCCGGCCCTGTTCGGCCGCGACGTCCCCGCCGACGAGGGCGTCGCGACGGTCCTGGCCGCGCTGGACAGCCCGATCCGGTTCATCGACACCTCGAACGGCTACAGCGACGGCGAGAGCGAGCGGCGCATCGGCGCGGCGCTCGCGGAGGCCGGCGGGGTGCCCGAGGACGTCGTCATCGCGACGAAGGTCGACCCGTCGGGGCGCGACTACTCGGCCGACCGCGTGCGGGCGTCGGTGGCCGAGAGCCGCGAGCGGCTCGGCATCGACCACCTCCCGCTCGTCCACCTGCACGATCCCGAGTCGTTCGACTTCGCCGAGATGTCCGCGCCCGGCGGACCCGTCGAGGCGCTGGTCCGGCTCAAGGAGGCGGGTGAGGTCGGTGCGATCGGCCTGGCCGGCGGACAGGTGCAGGAGATCGCGAAGTACCTCGACCTCGGCGTCTTCGACGTCCTGCTGGTGCACAACCGCTGGACGCTGGTGGACCGCAGCGCCGGTCCGCTGCTCGACGAGGCCGTCCGGCAGGGGATGGGCATCCTCAACGCAGCCGTCTACGGCGGCGGGATCCTGGCGTTCCAGGCCGGCGGGCCGACGACGTACGGGTACCGCCCGGCGCCGCCCGAGACCCTGGCCGCGGTCGAGGCCATGCGCCGGGTGTGCTCCGACTTCCACACCGACCTGGGCACCGCGGCCCTGCAGTTCTCGCTGCGGGACCCGCGGATCGCGTCGACCATCGTCGGCATGAGCCGCCCGGGGCGCGTGGCCCGCACCCTCGATCTCGCGTCGGAGCCCCTGCCGGACGCGATCTGGCCGGCGCTGGAAGCGCTGCTTCCCCCGGAGCACACCTGGGTGGACGCGTCATGAGCCGCGTGGTGGTCACCGGCGGTTCCGGCAAGCTCGGGCGCGCGGTCGTGCAGGACCTCGCCGAGCACGGGTACGACGTCGTGAACGTCGACACCGCGCTGCCCCCGGCCGGGCAGCGGGCGGTGTTCAGCCGCGTCGACCTCACCGACCTGGGCCAGGTGACAGAGGCGCTGACGGGCATCGACGACCGGTACGACGGCGTCGACGCGGTGGTCCACCTCGCGGCGATCCCCGCGCCGGGCCTGCGCCCGAGCGGCGCGACGTTCGCCAACAACGTCGTGTCCACCCACCACGTGTTCAGCGCGGCGCGCCGGGCGGGCATCACGAACGTCGTCTGGGCGTCGAGCGAGACGGTCCTCGGGCTGCCGTTCGAGACGCCCCCGCCGTACGTGCCGGTCGACGAGGAGTACGCGGTCCGCCCGGAGAGCACCTACTCGCTGGGCAAGGCGGTCGAGGAGGAGATGGCGCGGCACTTCACGCGCTGGGACCCGTCGCTCAAGCTCATCGGGCTGCGGTTCTCCAACGTCATGGACGTCGCCGACTACGTCGCCTTCCCGGGCTTCGCGGACGACCCGCGCAGCCGGATCTGGAACCTCTGGGGCTACATCGACGCGCGCGACGGCGCCCTGGCGGTCCGGCTCGCGCTCGAGAGCGACCTGACCGGGTTCGAGGCGTTCATCGTCGCGTCCCCCGACACCGTCCTGGAGCGCCCGTCGGCCGAGCTCGTCGCCGAGTACTTCCCGGACGTCCCGGTCCGCCGTCCGATCGAGGGCCGCGAGACGCTCCTGTCCATCGACAAGGCCCGTCGCCTGCTCGGCTACGACCCGCAGCACAGCTGGCGCGACGAGGTATAACCCCACCTCACCCGGCACGCGCGGTATCTCCCGGCTCCCCCGGCGCCCCTTCGGGGCAGACCACGAGCCAGGGAGCCACCGATGAGCACCGCCGCACCGTTCGCGTTCCTCGTCCACCCGCGCTCCCGGATCGCCGACGACCTCGCCCGCATCTGGCGCCCGCTCGGGCACGTGCCGGAGGGGCTCGTCGACGCGGCCGTCCGGAAGCTGCCGCTGCGGCCGTACGCGATGTCGCGCGTCGACCTGGACCGCGAGCCCGTGGGCCACGTGGTGCTCGTGCCGTTCGGGGCGAAGCACCTGCTCGGGCTGCCGCACGAGGGCCGCGCCCGGGTCGGGCAGGCGATCGACCACGCGGCGCGGMTCGGCGCGGGGGTCGTGGGGCTCGGCGCGCTGACGGCGACCGTCACGGCCGGCGGCGCGACGCTGCGGGGCCGCACGGACATCGGCGTCACCAACGGCAACGCGTACACGGCGGCGATCGTCGAGGACCAGCTGCTGGCGCTGCTCGACGACGCCCCCGAGCGGCGCGTGGCGATCGTGGGAGCGACAGGGTCCGTCGGGACCACGCTGGTCCGCCTGCTCGCCCGGGCCGGGTCGGTGGACTCGCTGCTGCTCGTCGCGCGCGGCGCCCCGCGGCTGGCCGCCCTCGCGGCGGAGGTGGGGGGACGGGTTCGGACGAGCACGTCGACGGACCTGCACGACGTGCGCGGCTGCGACGCCGTGGTGCTGCTGACGGCGTCGAGCGACGCGCTCCTGGGCGCCGAGCACCTGGCCCCCGGGGCGCTGGTGCTCGACGCGACCCAGCCGCGCAACACCTCGCCCGACCTGGCGGACGCGCGGCCCGACGTCACGCTGGTCGACGGCGGCGTCGTCTCGATCCCGGGCATGACGCTGAAGGGTGCCGACATCGGTCTGCCGCGCGGCCAGGCGTACGCGTGCTTCGCGGAGACCTTCCTGCTCGGGCTCGCCGGTCACACGGGGCACTTCTCGATCGGCGTGCCGACGCTCGACCAGGTGGAGCACGTGCGCGGGCTCGCGCGGCGGTTCGCCGCGCACGGGTTCGGGGCGGCGCTCCCCGCGAGCTTCGGCCGGCCGCTGGTCGGCGCGCGGTGAAGCGCGTCGTCCTGCTCGGCGGCGGGTACGTCACGCTGCACGCGTACGGCGCGCTGGCCCGGCGGCTCCGCGGCGAGCTGGACCGGGGCGAGGTCGAGATCGTCGTGCTCAGCGCCGACACCGTGCACAACTTCCACGGGTTCACCGGCGAGGTCGTGGCCGGGCTGCTGCCCCTGGAGCTGATGCAGACGCCGCTGACCGAGGCCCTGCCGCGTGCCCGCGTGGTGCACGCCCGGGTCACGCGGGTCGACCTGGCGGCGCGCCGGGTGCACTACGCGACGGACGACGCCGAGCACCGGATCGGCTACGACGCGCTCGTCGTGGGCACCGGCGCGCGCGAACCGCTCGATGGCCTGGACGGCCGCGCCCTCACCCTGCGAGGGCCGGGCGACCTGGCGGACCTGCTCCAGCACGTGCGCGTGGTCGACGGTCCGGTGGTGGTGGTCGGCGGCGGCCTCGCGGGCGTCGAGCTGGCCGCCGCGCTCGCGGCCCGCACGCCGCACGTCGTCCTGGTCCAGTCGGCCGACCGGGTCGTCCCCGCGCTGCCCTCGCGGCTGGCGGCGCGGTGCGTCGCCGAGCTCGAGCGGCTCGGGGTCGACGTCCGCACGGGCCTGCGGGTGGTCGCGGCCGACGACGAGTCGGTGACCCTCTCGGACGGGTCCGTGGTCGGTACCCGGGTAGTCCTCGCGACCACCGGGCAGCGCGCGGTCGCCCTGCCCGGCCTGGAGACCCTCCCGCGCGACGACCGCGGTCGGCTGGTCACCACCCGCGCCCTGCTCGTCGCGCCCGACGTGTGGTCCGCCGGCGACGCGGCCCGCGTCGCGCACCCGCGCACCGGCCTGACGGTCACGGCCAACGCGCTCTGGGCGATCAAGGCGGGCGACCACGTCGGACGCAACGTCGCTCGCTCCCTCTCGGGGCGGGCGGGTCGGCCCTTCCGGTACCTCGGGCTGGGTCAGGCGGCGTCGTTCGGCGTGGGCCGGGGCGTCGCGGACCTGTACGGGATCCCGCTCACGGGGTGGGTCGCGTGGCTCATGCGGGTCGGGTTCTTCGTGCGCTTCATGCCGTCACGGGCTCGCGCCCTGCGGGTGCCCGGGGAGCTGGTCCGGCGTTCCCGGCAGGGGGCACGACGACGGACGGTCGGGACCGCACACCGACCGCCCGCCGTCGTCGGCCCGGGCCTCGAGGGAAGGCCCGGGCGACTGGGGGAGCCCGCTAGCTCCGGTTGATGGTGAAGGTGGACGTGGTGTTCTTGATGTCCTGCGCGTTGTTGCTCAGGCGCAGGTTGGTGAAGGTCGCCGAGCCCACGGCGGGTCCCTGACCCGACTCGGGCTGCTCGTTGACCCAGATGCCGAACCCGGACTTCGCGTCCCAGGCGTCGCCGCTCTTGCGGGCTCCGCTGATCGACACGTTGGTGAAGGTCGTGTCGGTGATGGGGTTCTGCGGCTGGCTGCCGACGTAGTTCGTCTGGAACATGATTCCCGAGTAGGTCGGGTCGACGATGTCGACGTCGCTCACCCGGATGCCCTGGAACTTCTTCGACGCGGAGAACACCCAGATCGCGGGGAACGTCTGGTTGCCCCAGAAGTGCCCGCCGGCCCGCACGATCGAGATGTTCTGGAACACCGTCGGCGAGGCCGAGCCGAACTCGTCCATCGGATAGCCGAAGTCGAGCGAGCTGATCGTGATGCCGGAGTACACGAGGGTGTCCGCGATGTAGATGTTGCGGAACGTGTTCCCGTACCCGCCGTAGACCGCCAGGCCCGCGGCGCGCCAGGTGACCAGCGACGTCAGGTTCTCGTAGACGTTGCCGGTCTGGCCGGTGCCGCCTGCGTCGGTGGCCGCGAACAGGGCGAACGAGTCGTCACCCGTGCCGCGCGCCTCGATGTTGGCCACCCGGTTGTTGGCGCTGCCGTTGGTCATGTTGATGCCGTCGGCGAACGTGTTCCGGATGCGCGAGTTGGTGATGGTGCTGTTGTCCATGTTGGACGCCCAGAACATGCAGATCATGTGCTCGACCCAGAGGTCGTCCACCGTCATGTTCGAGACGTTGGTGAAGTCGAGCACCTTGCCCGGACCGTCGATGCGGCTGGTGTAGTTGCCGAAGTACGCGAACCCACGGAACTTGGAGCCGTTGGCCGACGCCTCCGCGCGGAACCCGACGTCGGTGTTCTCCTGCCCGGACGGGGCGGAGAAGCGCGTGAACCACGGCCCGGCGCCGACGATGTCGACCGCCTTGCCGTACACCTGGAACTTGCTCGACGTGGAGTACTCACCTGCGGGCAGGTAGACGCCCTTGATCGTGCCCGTGGCGTCCATGCGCGCCTTGTCGAGCGCGTTCTGCACGTCCTGGTGCGTGAAGCCGGCGGGCTGCACGTACTGGGCCGGGTTGGGATTCGGGTTGGCCGTGGCCAGCTCGGTGTTGATGAAGTCGATCGTCACCGGCTGGGGGTTGCTGGCCGTGCGCTGCAGACGGATCGTCGCGCCCGCCGGCACCGTGGTGCCCAGCAGCGTGTTCGCCTCGTCGTAGATGTGCCGCGGCGAGCTGTCCGGCTGGTTGCCGGGGTTGGTCTCGTTTCCGTACAGCCACGCGAACTTCGACGTCAGGTCGAGGCGCTTGAGGTAGGTGCCGTTGACGAAGACGTCGATGCTGCCCGACTGTCCCGTGCCCGCCGCGCTGTCCGGGATGGAGAAGCGCGTGACCAGCGTGTTCGTCGGGTTCTTCGTCGTCCACTCGACGTAGGAGCCCGTGGCGCTCAGCGTGGCGGCGCGGCGGCCGGACGCCTCGCCGGCGAGGTCGCCGACCGTCCGGTTCGGGCCGATCAACGTGGCTCCGCCACCGGTCCGACCGTCCTCGGCCTCGTACATGTCGAACGGCAGGTGCGCGCCGCGGCCGACGAAGATCCCGCCGGTCACCACGTTGTTGGCCTGCTTGCCTGGCACCTCGGTGGAGTCCGCGCCGACCGCGCTCGACACGTCGTACGTGCCGTTGCCGGCCGTCCAGGTGCCCAGGGTCACGGAGGCGCTGGTGGCGCCCGCGGCGATCGCGCCGCTCACCGAGCCGGTGAAGGTCTTCACCACGGTGCCGGTGGTCGAGTCCTTGACCGTGACCGTCAGGCCGTGGGCCGCCGTCGACGTCGCGATGTTGCCGTTGTTGGCGACCGCGCCGGTGAAGGTGACGACCGCGCCGGCGGCCGGGTTGCCCGGGCTCCAGCTGACCACCGGAACCAGGTCGGAGGACGCGACCGGCGTGACGACCAGCTTGGTCGGGTTGCTGTACGCGTTGTTCGACTCGCTCTGCTCGACCACGGTGTTGGCGGGGTCGGCCGTCGCGCCGATGGTGTACGAGCCGGCGGCCTTCGCGCCGATGCTCGCGGTCACCGTGGTGGTGGCGCCGGCGCCGAGGGCACCGACCGACGCGTTGACGGCGGTCTGGCCGTCGACCTGGAACGCGACCGACGTGGCGGCCGACGCGGAGGTGCCGATGTTCTTCACGGTGGCGGTGAGCGTGATCGCGGTGGACTCCGTGGCGTTCGCCGTGCCGGTGACCCCCGTGACCGTGAGGTCGGGGTTCGGCGCGGGCGTGCCGAACACCTGGAGCTCGGCGACCTGCCCGTTGCCGGCGCCGGTGTTGCCCGTGAAGACGACGCGGACGTCGCTCGCGGTGCCGCTCACGGGGACGGTGACGCTGTTGCCGGTGGACGGGCTGAAGGCGCGGGCCGCCGACGACGCGAGCGTGGTGAACGCGCCCGTGCCCGTGCGGCCCTGCACCTCGAACGTCTGCGTGCGGTTGCCCCACGCCGGGTCGGGGTTGAGCTTGACCGTCACCGCCGACAGCTGGCTCGCCGACGCCAGCGTGACCGTGAGGTTGCTCGGGTACTGACCGCCGGCGCCCTCCCAGTAGCTGGTCAGCGACCCGTCGACGGCGTTGGTCGCCGCGTAGGTCCACTCGGTCGACGACGCCACGATCGGACGGGACAGCGCGAGGTTCTGGCCGCTGACCGGGGGCGGCGTCGTGGTGGTCGGTGTGGGGTCGGGCGTGGTGCTGCCGTGCACCTCGAGCTCCGAGAGCTGCCCGGCGGGCCAGCCGGTGTTCGCGGTGACGCTCAGGCGGACGTAGCGCACCGAGGTGTCGGTGACGTCGACGTTCACGGTGTTCGCGCTCGCCGGGTCGAACGTGTACCCCGCGGAGGCCTTGAGCGTCGTGAAGGTCGAGCCGTTGGTCGAGCCCTGCACCGTGAGTGTCTCGGTCCGGGCGCCCCACGCGCCCGTCGGCAGCTTGAGCGTGAGGTCGGTGACCGTGGCGGCGCTGCCGAGATCGACCTGGACCCACTGCGGGAACTGGTTGTTGGTGGACTCCCAGTACGTCGAGGAGTTGCCGTCCGTGATGTTGCCGGCGCCGTAGACGTCGGCGGTGCTGCTGGCGGTGGCGGGCTTGCCCGCGGCGAGGTTCGGCGCCGCGGCCGCGGCACCCTGCGCGACGAGCGCGAGGCCGAGCGGTGCGACGAGCGCCGTCGTGGCGAGTGCCACGACGGCGAGCCTGGCGTTCCTTCTCATGGGTCGTCCTCGTTCTCCCACCCGGAGGCGGGGTCGGTGCTCGGACCGGGGGACCTGCGCGCCCGACGCTGGACGCACGGGAACCGGACCGGCCGCGGGGCGTCGGTGCCCCGCCGGCGCGAGCGCGGCGAACAGCAGTTCCGCTGCCGCGGTGCAGCGGGGACGTTCGAGTGTTTGCGACTAGACACACGTCTTTGTGCGTATCTGTGTCGAGTTCTTGCGAGTGCAAAACGAGACATTACGAACCGTTGCGGGCAGAGTCAAGAGCAGGCGACAAAGCGGCACAGCCGGGTATGACTGGGACCGCGCACGGGGCTGAGGTCGGCGGTCGGGTACCGTCCACGGGTGAGCCTCCGACGCACGCTGGCCCGCGCCTACTGGCGCCTGAGCCGCTGGACCCTGCAGACGGAGCGCGTGCCCGTGGACGGCGCCGGGCTGCTCATCGGCGCCCCCCACACGTCCAACTGGGACTTCATCCTGATGCTGGCGATCTCCGGCGAGGCCGACCTGAAGATCCGCTGGCTCGGCAAGCACCAGCTGTTCACGGGGCCGGCCGGCCCGGTGATGCGGGCGCTCGGCGGCATCCCTGTCGACCGTCGCGACCCGGCCGGGCTGGTCGACGAGATCGTCGCGCGCATCCACGGCGGCGACCGCTTCTACCTCGTCGTGACGCCTGAGGGCACGCGCAGCGGCGCCGGCTGGAAGTCGGGCTTCTACCGCATCGCGCGCGCCACGGACCTGCCGGTCACGCTGGGGTACGTCGACCGCACCACCATGACGACGGGCCTCGGACCGACCCTGCGCCTGACCGGCGACGTCGCGGCCGACATGGACGTGGTGCGCGCCTTCTACGCCGACAAGGCCGGGTTCGCGCCCGCGCGGCGCACGGAGCCCCGGCTGCGCGAGGAGATGCCCGAGGCGGAGCGCCCGGCCGCCTGACCGGGCGGCCGTGTGCGGTCGTGGCTACGGTCGGAGGGACCGGCACGCCCCCCGCACCGGAGGAGCCCGATGGACGAGTTCGACTGGTCGCTCCTGAGCGTCCCGACGCCGCGTGCGGTGGTGCGCGGGCAGCTCGAGTTCTCCTGGTGGGAGCTGCGACGGCGGCTCGACACCGTGACCCAGGAGGAGTTCGCGTGGGAGCCGGGGCCCGGTGCGCTCACCGTCCGGCGGCGGTCCGAGTCGACCGCGGCTCGCACGTTCGGCGCGGGCGAGTGGGTGGTCGAGTGGCCCCCGTCGGGTGACTTCCCCGGCCCGCGCACCATCGCGTGGCTGGTCGCGCACCTGACCGAGGTGCTGACGGAGCGGTGGGACTGGACGTTCGGCGAGCACCGGGCCCGGAGGCCGACGCTCACGTACTCGGGCGAGGTCGGCCCAGCCGTCGCGGAGCTGGCGCGCAGCGCCGACCGGTGGCGGCAGGGCCTCGCCGAGATGTCCGACGACGACATCTTCACCGTCGGGTTCAGCCAGGCGACCGAGATCGACGCGCAGGCGCCGTTCGCGCACCTGGTCCAGCACGTCAACCGAGAGCTCATCCACCACGGGTCGGAGATCTTCACGCTCACCGACCTCTACCGCGTCCGAGGAGGCGCTCATGTCTGAGAACCACGTCGCCCGTGCGTCCGTCGAGATCCCGGCCGCTGCCGAGACCGTCTGGGACACGCTGGTCGACCCCGAGGCCACCTGGATGATGGGCGCGCGCGTGACCAGCACGTACGTGGTCGGCGTGCCGATCACCTTCGACGGGGAGTGGGACGGCAAGCCGTTCCAGGACCACGGCGAGATCCTCGAGGTCGACCGCCCGCGCCGGCTGCGGTACACCCACTACTCGCCGCTGAGCGGGCAGCCGGACGTGCCCGAGAACTACCACCACCTGACCTTCACGTTCGACGAGCGCGACGGGTCGACCACCGTGACGCTCGAGCAGGACGGCAACGGCTCGGCGGAGGAGGCGTCGCACGCGACGGCGAACTGGGAGCAGGTGCTCGGCGCACTCCGCGACGCGGTCGCTCCGGATGCGGAGCAGGGCTCGTCGTCATAGCGTCGAGGTGTTGCCAACCCGAGAGGAGTGATTCTGATGGGTCTCGACGACAAGATCAGCAACGCTGCGGAAGAAGCCAAGGGCAAGGTCAAGGAATCGGCCGGCAAGGTTTCCGACGACGAGCGTCTCGAAGCAGAGGGCAAGGCAGATCAGGCCAGCGCGAACATCAAGCAGGCCGGCGAGAACGTGAAGGACGCATTCAAGTGATCTAGCCCCTCCGTACGACACGAAGGCCCCCACCATGGCGGTGGGGGCCTTCGTCGTTCGCAACACCTCTTTCGCAACAACTCTTGCGCAACGGTCGTTGCGTGTCCTACAGTCGAGTCATGAGCACGCAGGAGGACACCAGCCGCACGGGCCGTAGCGACCCGGAGCGCATCCGCGCGCTGGCCCACCCGCTGCGGCTCGCGTTGCTCGACTACCTGGAGGACGTCGGCGAGGCCACCGCCACGCAGTGCGCCAAGCACACCGGCGAGTCGGTGGCCAACTGCTCGTTCCACCTGCGCCTGCTGGCGCGCTACGGGTTCATCGAGCCTGGCGAGCCCCGCGGACGCGAGCGGCCGTGGCGGCCGAGCGCCGACCGCACCCAGTTCGTCCCCGACGAGTCGGTGCCGGGGTCGGTGCGTGCGGTCGTCGAGCTCGCCGAGGTGACGGTCCGCCAGGAGGCCGACGGCTTCGTGCGGTACCTGCGCGAGCGGGCCGAGCGCGCCGACGAGCTGGCGGGCACCCCGCTGCCGACGTCGATGACCAAGGACACCTTCTGGGCCACGCCCCAGGAGACGGAACACCTGCTCGACGCCGTCGGCGCGCTCCTCATGCCCTTCGTCGCCCGGACCCGTGACGCCGCGTCGCGCCCGGCCGGCGCGCTCCTCATGCGCTGGTTCGCCACCTCGCACCCCGATCTGCACGTCGATCCCGCACCAGGTCCGGAGGCGCCTGACGGCGCCCCCCACCCGAGCTCTCCCATCGCATCCGAGGAGGCGTGACATGGTCGCGCTGACGTACGACGTGCGCACCGTGCGCATCCCCGTCCCCCGACTCGTGCTCCGCTCGTCCCGCGCCCGCTTCGCCCGCCCGGTGGTCGCACCGGTCGAGGCCTGGCAGCACGCCGAGCGCCGTGCGCACGAGCACCGCCGCGACGCGCACCTGGACGCCGCCGCCGCGCTGCGTCGCTGATCCGGTCCGCCGTCCGAGCCATCCGCTCGGGCGGCGGCGTCGAACCCTGGGTGCCCCATCCCCACGACGGACGACGGACCCGATGTCCCCGGTACTGCTGTCGACGCACCCGGCGCGCCTGCCCAGGCACCCCGCGCCGACCCGACGCGTGCCCGCCGAGCGGCGGGCGGCGGTCCGGTGGGGCACACTGGCCCGCGTGGAGCGACGACCGGACCAGGCCGACGCGCCCCGCTCCGCCGAGTTGCTCCTGGGCGAGGTCGCGCAGGGCGACGACTCCGCGTTCGCGCAGCTCTACGACCTCCTCGGCCGCGGCGTCTTCGGCACCTGCCTCGGCGTGCTGCGCGACCCGGACCACGCCGCCGAGGTCGCGCAGGAGGTCTGGGTCGAGGTCTGGCGCACCGCCGCCCGGTTCGACGCGAGCCGCGGGTCCGCGCGCACCTGGGCCCTGACGCTCGCCCACCGACGCGCCATCGACCGCGTCCGCGCCGTCCAGGCCCAGCGGGACCGCGACCAGCGCGTGCTCGACGAGAGCACGGAGCGCGAGTTCGACGTCGTCGCCGACGAGGTCGAGGCCGCCCTCGAGCAGGTGCGCGTCCGCGACTGCCTCGGCTCCCTGACCCCTACCCAGAAGCAGGCCGTGGTCCTCGCCTACTACGGCGGCCGGACCTACCGTGAGGTGGCCGACCAGCTCGCCGCGCCGCTGCCGACCGTGAAGTCGCGGATCCGTGACGGCCTGCTCCGCCTGCGCGACTGCTTGGGGGTGATCGCATGACCACGCCGTCCCCCGACGACGACGTCCGCGCGCTCCTCGGCGCGTACGCGCTCGACGCGGTCGACCCCGACGAGCGCGTGCTCGTCGAGCAGCTGGTGGCGACCGATCCGTCCGCCGCCGCCGAGCTGGCTCAGCTCACCGCCGTGGCGGCCACCCTCGGCGACGCCGTCGCGGGCGAGCCGCCCGCCGCGCTGCGCGCCTCCGTGCTCGCCGCGGCGGCCGTGACCCCGCAGGTCGGCCCTCGCCACGCCCTGC
>NZ_JBFUKJ010000030.1:0-43956 GCF_056400905.1 Cellulomonas sp. P4_H12 | reverse complement strand
TCCCGAGCCGCCCACGCAGCGCGCCGCCGCGGCTCCCGGCCGTGACCGCGGCCCGCGCCGCGGGATGGGCCAGGAGCAGCAGGAGGGCGACCTCCCGATCGACGAGATCCTCACCGAGATGGTGCGCCTGGGCGCGTCCGACGTGCACCTCACCACCGGGACGACGCCGATGGTGCGCATCAACGGCTCGCTCAAGGCGCTCGAGGGCTTCGGCCAGGTGCTGCCCGACGGCCTGCGCCGCTCGCTCTACGCGTTCCTGACCCAGAAGCAGCGCGAGAAGTTCGAGGCGAACCTCGAGCTCGACCTGTCGTACGCCGTCCGCGGCTTGGCCCGGTTCCGTGTGAACATCTACCAGCAGCGCGAGTCCATCGGGGCGGCCTTCCGCGTCATCCCGTACGAAATCAAGCCGCTCGAGGCCCTGGGCGTCCCGGCGGTCGTCGGCACGTTCGCCGGCCTCCCGCGCGGCCTGGTCCTCGTCACGGGCCCGACCGGCTMCGGCAAGTCCACGACGCTGGCCTCGATCGTCGACCTCGCGAACCGGACGCGCGAGGACCACATCATGACCGTCGAGGACCCGATCGAGTTCCTGCACCGCCACAAGAAGTGCGTGGTGAACCAGCGCGAGGTGGGGCAGGACACCCACTCGTTCGCCAACGCGCTCAAGCACGTGCTGCGCCAGGACCCCGACATCATCCTCGTCGGCGAGATGCGCGACCTGGAGACCATCTCCGTCGCGCTCACCGCCGCCGAGACCGGTCACCTCGTCTTCGCCACCCTGCACACACAGGACGCTGCGCAGACCATCGACCGCGTCATCGACGTGTTCCCCGCCCACCAGCAGGCGCAGGTCCGCACGCAGCTGGCCGGCGCCATCCAGGGCGTCGTCTGCCAGACGCTGGCCAAGCGGTCCGACTCGCCCGGCCGCGCCGTCGCCACCGAGGTGCTCGTCGCGACGCCGGCCATCCGCAACCTGATCCGCGAGGGCAAGACCCACCAGATCTACTCGGCGATGCAGGCCGGCGCGAAGCAGGGCATGCACACGATGGACCAGCACCTGAGCGAGCTGGTGAAGACCGGCAAGATCAGCTACGAGACCGGACTGGAGAAGTGCCACCACGTGGAGGACTTCAACCGTCTGACCGGCCGGTTCTCCGGTGGGTCGCAGGGCGCCGCCGGCCTGGGTGACCAGGCGAGCATGGGTGGCTCCTCCTTCGGAAACCAGGCGCTCTGATGGCCGCGGGGACGAAGACCTACGAGTACGCGGTCCGGGACAAGGCCGGCAAGATCGTCAAGGGTCGCGTCGAGGCGACCAACCAGGCGGCCGTCGCCAACCGGCTCCGGGAGATGGGCCTCGCGGCTGTCTCGATCTCCGAGGTCAGCACGGGCGGGTTCAACGCCGAGATCAACATCCCCGGCTTCGGCGGGAACAAGATCACGCTCAAGGACCTGGCCATCATGTCGCGCCAGCTCGCGACGATGATCGACTCGGGCCTGTCGCTGCTGCGCGCGCTCACCATCCTCGCGGAGCAGACGGAGTCCAAGCCGCTCGCCAAGACCATCGCGCAGGTCCGCAACGACGTCGAGGTCGGCACCGCCTTCTCGACCGCCCTGACGAAGCACGCGGACGTCTTCCCGCCCCTCATGATCAACATGGTGAAGGCGGGCGAGGTCGGCGGCTTCCTCGACCAGGTGCTCGTGTCGATCGCGAACAACTTCGAGGCCGAGGTCAAGCTCCGGGGCAAGATCAAGTCGGCGATGACCTACCCCGTCGTCGTCTTCGTCGTCGCGATCCTGGCCACCACCGGAATGCTGCTGTTCATCGTGCCGGTGTTCGCCGGAATGTTCTCGACGCTCGGCGGAAAGCTTCCGCTGCCGACGCAGATCCTCATGTGGCTGTCGCAGGTCGTCAAGATCACCATCATCCCGGCAGTCGTCGGGCTCGGCATATTCTCCTTCTGGTGGGGCAAGCACAAGAACGACAAGGGAATTCGCGAGCGCGTCGATCCCTGGAAGCTGAAGGTGCCCGTCTTCGGGCAGCTCTTCCGCAAGATCGCGGTGTCGCGGTTCACCCGGAACTTCGGCACGATGCTGCATGCTGGCGTGCCGCTGCTCCAGGCGCTCGACATCGTCGGCGAGACCAGTGGCAACCTCGTGATCGAGAAGGCGGCGAAAGCGGTCCAGGAGTCCGTGCGACGCGGCGAGTCGCTCGCCGGCCCCCTCGCGCAGCACCCAGTCTTCCCGCCGATGGTCGTCCAGATGATGGCGGTCGGTGAGGACACCGGAGCGCTCGACACCATGCTTGCGAAGGTCGCCGACTTCTACGACCAGGAGGTCGAGTCGACCACCGAGCAGCTCACGAGCCTCATCGAGCCGCTCATGATCGTCGTGATCGGTGCCATCGTAGGGTCCATGGTCATCGCGATGTACATGCCGATCTTCGGCATCTTCAACCTCATCAACTGACCGCCACCCACGCCCGAAGGCCCGCGCCAGCACCGCTGCGCGGGCCTTCGTCGCTGCTGGCACTTTCGCTGCGCCGGTCGAGTGAATCTGACGCCGCGGGGAACTTCGACTCAAGGTCAGGGCGTCGCCAGTCGAAATACGGGACGCAGCACTGAACCGGCTTGTGCCGGGTTGAACGTGACATCGACCGCCGTACTGACCCAAGGGAGCTGACAATGATCGCTCGCATTCGCAAGTCCATGGACGAGAAGGACAAGGGCTTCACCCTTATCGAGCTCCTCGTCGTCATGATCATCATCGGGATCCTCGCGGCCATCGCGATCCCCGTGTTCCTGAACCAGCGCAAGAAGGCGAACGACACCGCCGCCAAGTCGGACGTCTCGGTCCTCGGCAAGGAGCTGGCGACGTACTACGTCGACAACACCACGGCCGCTACGGCGATCGCCATCACGGGCACCGCGCCGTCCAAGAAGTACACCTTCCTGGGCGCCGACCTGGGTCCGGCAAGCCGCAACATCACGGCCGTCCAGCAGGGCTTCGCCGCTGCCTCGGGTACCACGACCGCCAAGTGGTGCGTCGCGGTGACGTACGACTCCGGCACCAACACCACCATCGCGTTCGGCTCGGAGACGGGGCTCGGCGCGCTGGGCACCACCTGCTCGGCCGCCGGCGTGGTCAGCTGATCTGAGTAGCACCCCGGCCGGATCCAGTTGAGCGACTTGTCCTGCCGGGGCGTAGCACCGAGCGGCCGGTCCGGTCCGCATGCAGGCAGGTTTTCCGGCCGAAAGGGTCCACGGATGTTCAGGGTGTCCAGCCGGTCGACGACCGGTGACGAGCAGGGCTTCTCGCTCATCGAGCTCGTCGTGGCGATGATCATTCTCGGCGCGATGTCGGTGGCGATCATCGGTGTGATCCTCTCGGCGCAGACGCAGAGCGTCAGCAACCGCAACCGCGTCGCAGCGTCGAACCTGGCGGCCCGCGAGCTCGACCTCGTCCGTGAGCAGTTCGCCGCGACGAGCACCGGACCGGTCGACATCGCCAACGCCGGTGCCGTGACCAACCCGCACCCGCTCGCCGGGGGGACCGTCGGCCAGCCCCTCGTCATCGACGGCACGCCGTACACGGTGCAGCGCTTCGCTCAGTGGAACGCCGCCGGCAACGGGGTGTCCGCGTGCGACGGCGGATCGATCGTCTCGTACCCCACCCTCGGGGTCACGGTCCGGGTCACCTGGCCGAAGATGGGCTCCGTCAGCGCCGTGGTGACCACCGGCTCGCTTGCGCCGCCCAAAAAGGTCGGCATCGCCACCGACGACTCCTTCCTCGCCGTCAAGCTCGTCGACCAGGACGCCAAGCCCTTGACCGGCATCGAGGTCCGGGCGACCGGAGGGGCCGTGACCTCCGCCTTCTCCGACGCCACCGGTTGCGCCGTGATCCCTGTGTCCCCCGATCCCGGCGGGACCGCCTACAGCGTCAAGGTCGTCGACCCGACGTACGTCGACATCGCCAACACCGTGAACCCCACGAAGAGCACCGGCACGGTGATGCCGGGAACGATCTACTCCGGGGTCAGCTTCTCCGTCGCGAAGGCCGGCAGCGTCAGCGTGCGGCTCGTCCGCAGCGACGGTGTGCCGCTCACCGCCGCCCAGGTGGCCGGCTCGACCATCACCCTCGTCGCGTCCCAGTACTCCGGCGCCACGGGCAGCACCCCCAAGGTCGTCACCGGCGTGACCACCACCTTCGCCGGCATGTGGCCCACCACCTACGGTGCCTACTTCGGCACCGCGCTTCCCGCCGGCGGCTTCTCGGTCAAGGTGCTTCCCGCCGGCGGTGCGGTGACGGTTGACGCGACGTTCGCCATGGCCACCATCGATCTCTCGTCGCTGCCGAACGGCA
Source organism: Cellulomonas sp. P4_H12 (assembly GCF_056400905.1). NCBI lineage: Bacteria > Bacillati > Actinomycetota > Actinomycetes > Micrococcales > Cellulomonadaceae > Cellulomonas > Cellulomonas sp. P4_H12. The sequence continues at coordinate 39,600 of NZ_JBFUKJ010000030.1, read as the reverse complement.
CCAGCGCCGTCTGGGCGTACCCGTCCGCCGCTCCGCAGAAGGACTGCATCCAGACGACGGGCACGAAGCTCGCGACGTCAGGGTCGGGGACGACGTTCACGCTGATGCCCGGCTCGTACGACTTCTTCGCTGTGGGAGCCACCTTCGGGTGCTCGCCCGGGCCTGCGTCGCAGCCGCTCGTCGGAGGCGACAACGACGACCTGGCGTGGGCCCCCTCCGCCGTGTGGCTCAACAGCGTCCCGGCCGGCAACAAGCTCTGGGCGGTGGAGCAGAAGATCTCCGGTCTCTCCTCGCCGACGAGCTGCCCGGCGACGTTCGGCGGGAGCCCCGTGTCCATCGACGGTGCCCGGGGAGCCTTCTTCCCGCTGCCGGCGGGGAACTGGTACGTCTGGCAGACGAGCGGAGCGGTGACGGACGCGTGCCTCAGCTGGCCCGACATGATCGAACCGCTCAACGTGCCGTACGGCGCGAACGTCACCAAGACGTGGGGCTCGACGCCGCTCTACGCGACGCTCCAGATGGACAACATCAAGGCCACCAAGTACCTGGTCGTGAGCACGGCGACGTCCATGACGTGCAACACGTCGACGGCGACACCGTCGCCGGCAGGGACCCCGATCCTGACGGCCGGTCCCACCGGTCTGTCCGGGGGATCGCTTCCGGTCAGTGCGCTTCGTCCCACCTCCGGCACGACGACGTACAACGCCTGGATCTGGACGAAGTCGGGAACCGGCAATACCTGCACGGCCGCGGGTTCCTTCACCGTCACCCCCACCACCACCTCCCAGACGAAGGCGGCACCGTGACGCACGAGGACCGACCTGCGGGCGACGAGGGCCTGTCGCTCACCGAGCTGCTCGTCTCGATGCTGATCCTCGGGATCCTCGTCGCCGCCACCGCCACCGTGTCGATCGGCTTCATGCGCTCGAACGCGCAGACCATCAGCCGCCAGGACCAGGTCGACGCAGCGCGGACGGCGGTGGAGTCGATCGGCCGATCCTTGCGGACGGCCGTGATGCCGAACCAGCTGGCCGAGGCGTGCACGCCCGCGTGCAACCAGGACGCGTTCATCGCGGGGCAGGACTTCTCCGTGCAGTTCTACGCGAACATCGACAACCCTGACAACTCGGTCGGTCCCAGCCAAGTGACGTACACCGTCTCCGCCACGGGGACCCTCGTTCAGAGGGTCCAGGTCCCGGACCCGCACGCCGGTTCGGACACCAACTACGTGTATTGCGACGCGACGCTGGCGACGGCGACAGTGGATTGCAAGTCCCGGGTCACGACCAGGACGCTGGCGCGAGGGGTCCAGGTCGTCACCGGCAAGCCGGTCTTCGCCTACTACGACGGCGGCGGCGTACAGCTCGTCCCGCCGGCGGCCGGGTCGCTCCCGCTGGCCGACCTCGCTCGAGTTCTCTCGGTCGATGTCGTGGTCAGCGTCCAGGCACCGAACGCGACGCGAGCCAAGCCCACGACGTACATCGCGCACATCACGCTGCCGAACGCCCAGTCCGTGCCGGAGAAGGTGGAGCCGACCCCATGACCCCACGTCGTGTGCGTGACCTGTCCAAAGACGGGGAGGAGGGCTTCGCGCTCGTGTTCGTGGTGGGCACCATGCTGGTCCTCGCCATGCTGGCGCTCACCGCCCTGGCCTACACCATGTCCAGCACGAAGTTCGCGCGGTTCGACCAGGACTACAGCGGCGCCATGGCTGCGGCGCAGTCCGGTGTCGAGGACTTCGTCTCCCACCTCAACCGGGACGACTCGTACTACGAGCTCATCGACTGCTCGAACGTCGCGCTGCGCGGACCTTCGGTCCCCGGCAACACATGCTCGTGGGGCGCGGGTACCCCTCTGGGCTGGCAGCCGGTGAAGCCGGGGAGCACCGGACCCAAGGACGCCTTCTTCCACTACTCGTTTGACGGGTCCGGGGCAGTCTCCGACGGCTTCATCACGCTCACCGTCACCGGGAAGGTCAACGGCAGATACCGCACCGTCGAGACCGCCCTCACCAAGGGCGGGTCCACGGACTACGTGTACTACACCGACTTCGAGTCGGCCGACCCGTCGAACGTGCAGGCGTACACGGCCGCGAAGATCGCGACCCTGGATGCGGGGGAGAAGGTCCGCTGCGGCTTCTCCGGGTACCTGGCGGCGAAGCACTGGTGGAGCGGGCGCGAGGGCGCCGGCTGCGTCGAGATCCAATTCGCCTCCGCCGACACGCTGTGGGGGTCCGTGTTCTCCAACGACTCCGTCCTGGCGAGCGGACCGACGTTCAAGGACCAGTTCACGTCGGCCAACCCGGAGTGCGCCACGGTCACCGCGAGCGCCGGGACGTGGAACAAGTGCCTCCGCAAGGACGGCGGTACCTATAGCAACGCGAACTTCAGCGGATACAAGCCGAAGTTGTCGGAGAACGGCAGCCTGCTGCGGCTCGATGACAACTCCGCGGCCTTCGCCTCGAACCCTGGCTGCCACTACTTCGGCTCCACCCGGATCGTGTTCGGCCCGAGCGCGGGGTGGATGACGGTCTGGAACAAGATCGTGAACAACGGCTCGCGGCAGCCCGTCTCCATCCCGGCAACTGGTGGACCGAGCCCCGACTGCGGCACGCTGACCGCCCTCAACTCGGCGGCCGGAGCCACCATCCGGGTGCCGAACAAGATGGTCATCTACGCGGCCGGCGAGCCGACGGGCATCGCTCGCTCCCAGTGCAGCGCGGGGCAGCTCGGCGGCGACGCGACGAACGGGAGCCTGCCGCTCGGCACGTTCACCACGGCGATCGCCTCGGCGAAGCCGGCCAGCTCGACTGCGAAGTACACCTTCGACACGACGATGGCCGAGTCCACGAAGTACTGCCAGGAGGGCAACCTGTACGTCGAGGGCACCGTGGGCGGGCGCGTGACGCTGGCGGCCGAGCAGTCCGTCGTACTGACGGGCGACCTGGTCCTCGCCTCCGGGCTGCACGGCTCCGACATGGTGGGGCTCGTCGCCACGAACTCCGTCGAGGTGTTCCACCCGTGGATGAAGCAGGTGTCCGCGACGGGCAGCGGCTGCCCGAGCAGCTCCTCGTGCAAGTGGGATGCCGCGAACCCTTCCACGCTCGGCGGCGACGCTGCGTGGCCCGCCGACCACCTGGACCCCACGGGTGCCGTGGTGGTCGACGGCATCGACATCATGGCGTCGATCCAGACGCTCCAGCACTCGTTCTACGTCCAGCAGTACAACGTGGGCGTCCCGCAGGGCAAGCTCCAGGTCGACGGGTCGATCGCTCAGCGCTGGCGCGGGATCGTGGGCGTCGGCGGCGGTGCGCCGACGCAGGGTTACGCGAAGAACTACGTCTATGACCAGCGGCTCAAGCATTCGTCGCCGCCGTACTTCCCCCGGTGGCTCGACGCGCAGTGGACCCAGCGCTACTTCGGAGAGACCACGACACCACCGGCGCTCAAGGGCTGAGCGCATCGCACGGGCACGCCGACCCTGACATCCCTCGCGGCGACGACGGTACGTCGTCGCCGCGAGGGATGTCTCGTCGTTCGTGGAGGGCCGGAGGGGAAGTGCGCCGGAACACGTCGTGGACGCTCATGTCACGTGGCGCGCCTGCCGTTAAGACTTCGAGCCGGACGTCCCGCACGGGCAGACGCCCCGGGCGGCTCGGCGGAACTCGGAGGCATTCGGTCATGGCGTGGTCTGGTAGCAGCATCCGGCGCTCGGACGTCGGCGGCCGAGGTGGGGTCGAAAAGTCGTGACCGTCGCCCTCATCCTGATCGCCGGCCTCTTCGGTCTCGCCATCGGCTCGTTCCTCAACGTCGTCGTCTGGAGGGTGCCGAGAGGGGAGTCGATCGTGCACCCGCCGAGCGCGTGCCCGCGGTGCGGCCACGCCATCCGGCCGCGTGACAACGTCCCTGTCCTCTCCTGGCTCCTGCTGCGGGGGAGGTGCCGCGACTGCGGAAACCCGATCTCAGCCCGGTATCCGCTCGTCGAGCTGGGCACGGGCGTGCTGTTCGCCCTGACCGCCTGGTTCACCGGCGCGTCCTGGGTCCTCCCCGCCCTGCTGTACCTGGCGGCCATCAGCGTCGCGCTGGCGCTCATCGACATCGACACGAAGCGTCTGCCGGACGCCATCGTGCTGCCGTCGTACCCGGTCGCCCTCGCACTCCTCGCGCTGGCCTCCTGGAACCCCGGGGGGGCGAGCGACTGGCCGGCGTTGCTCCGGGCGGTCATCGGCGGTGCCATCCTTTACGGCGTCTACCTGGTCACCATGCTGGCGTATCCGCCGGGCATGGGATTCGGGGACGTGAAGCTTGCCGGCGTGCTCGGGCTGTACCTCGGCTGGTTCGGTTGGGGCACCCTCGTCATCGGGTGGTTCGCTGCCTTCGTCGTGGGCGGACTCTTCTCGATCGCACTCCTCGTCGCGGGACGCGCGGGCCGCAAGTCCGGTATCCCGTTCGGCCCCTGGATGCTCCTGGGCGCGGTAGTCGGCATCGTCGTCGGCGAGTCGCTCTGGTCCTGGTACCTCGGCGTCCTGTAGCGGAGCCGCCCGACTGCGACCGAATCGCGCAAGCCGCTCAAGTCGCGCCGCCCTGCGCCCGATAGGACGAATGAACCCACTCACTCGCTCGTCGGAAGGACCCTCGTGGCCACCACACGCGTCATCGGGCTGGACATCGGCTCGTCCTGCGTCCGGGCTGCCGAGCTCGAGTTCGGGAGTGGCGGCCCCAACGGCAAGACGCCCCCCACGCTCGTGCGTTTCGGCCAGGTCGCTCTGCCCATCGGTGCGGTCCGCGACGGCGAGGTCGTGCAGCCGGAGACCGTGTCCACCGCGCTGCGACAGCTCTGGGCACAGGCCAAGTTCGACTCCAAGGACGTCGTCATCGGGGTCGGCAACCAGCGCGTCATCGTGCGCGAGCTGGACCTCCCGTGGATGCCGCTCGCCCAGCTGCGCGACTCCCTTCCGTACCAGGTCAGCGAGCTGCTACCCATGTCCACGGACGACGCGCTGCTCGATTACTTCCCGACCTCGGAGTACGACGGCCCGCAGGGTCGGACGGTCCACGGGATGCTGGTCGCTGCTCAGCGCGACACGGTCAACGCCAACGTCATCGCGGTCGAGGGCGCCGGTCTGCGGCCCACGATGGTCGACCTCAACGCCTTCGCCCTGCATCGCGCGCTCGCGCGCGGCCCGCTGGCGCAGAGCACGGCGGCCTTCGTCGACATCGGCGCCTCGATCACCACGGTCGTCATCTCGGCGAACGGTTCCCCGCGTCTGGTGCGGTCCTTGCCCACGGGTGGACAGAATGTGACCAACGCCGTCGCCAGCACCGCAGGCCTGGCCGGCCCTGAGGCCGAGCTCCTCAAGCGGGAGATCGGCATCGGCTACGCCGTGGCGCCAGAGCGTGCCGACGTCGCGGAGGCGATCAGCACGGTCGTCCGCGCGCTGGTGGAGTCCGTCCGCAACACGTTCGTGTACTACTCGAGCAACAACCCCGGGGCCGGGATCGACGTCGTCGTCCTCACCGGCGGCGGTTCGCACCTGCCGGGCCTGGGTCAGTACCTCTCGAGCGCGAGCCGGCTCCAGGTCACCCTCGGCGACCCCTTGTCGGGTCTGCGTTCCGCGAAGACCGTGCAGCGCGACGCGCTCAACGGTCACGAGTCCTTCATCGCCCTTCCCGTCGGTCTGGCCTACGGAGTTGCTGCATGAGCACCCTTGTCGAACGCCCCAAGGCCCGGTCGGGCGCGGGTACGGCGATCAGCGGCACGCTGCCGCAGGTCAACCTGTTGCCGCCGGAGGTCCGAGCAGCCCGCGGGCTGCGTACCACTAAGCGGTGGCTCCTCATCGGCCTCGGCGTCACGGCCGTCGTCGCGGTCGGCATCTACGGGCTCGCCCTGCTTGACCGGGGCGCGGCCAGCTCGGAGCTGACGCAGGCGCAGGACCGGACCTCGACGCTCCAGGCCGAGCAGTCGAAGTACGCCGAGGTGCCGATGGTGCTCGGCGCGCTGGGGACGGCACAGTCTGCACGCCAGCTCGGCATGGCGACCGACATCGACATCAAGGCGTACACGGACGGCATCACCGCCGTCCTGCCGGCGAACGTGAGCATCGAGGACCTGTCCTTCACGGTGGCGACGGCGACGACGCCTCCAGCCGGGACCGTGCCCGTCGGGCAGGGCCCGAGCGTCGGCCAGGTCTCGTTCACCGGCCGCTCGTCGACCGTCCCCGACACCGCGGCGTGGGTCGACGCGCTCAACTCGGTCCCCGGGTTCGCCAACGCCTGGGTCTCCGCCGTCACGATCGGCGAGGACGAGACGGGCATCTTCTACCAGGTGATGTCGAGCGTGCAGCTGACGGCCGGCGCGCTCTCGCACAGCTACGACCCGAAGGACGGTGAGGGCTGACATGGACGGCGCCAAGAAGAGCACGTGGGTGGGCGGGACGGTCTTCGTCGCGATCCTCATCCTCGCGGCAGCGTGGTTCCTCGCGGTGTCGCCGACCGTGTCGGCCGCGGCTGACCTCCGGTCGCAGGCCGAGCAGGCGAGCCAGCAGAACGAGCTGCTCGAGATGCAGGTCGCCCAGCTGAAGGCCGACTTCGCCAACCTGCCCCAGTACAAGGAGCAGCTGGCGGCGATCCAGACGCAGATCCCGACCGACGCGAAGCTGGCCGACTACCTGCGCCAGCTCGACCAGATCGCCGTCGCGCACTCCGTGACGCTCACCTCGATCTCGCCGTCGACGCCTGCGCCGGTGGTGGTCGAGGCGGCCCCCGTCGCGCCGGCCCCCCCAGCCGACGCCACCGGTGCCGCTCCGACGGACGGGGCGACGACCGCCCCGGCTGCGGTTCCGGCAGCTGCCGCCCCCGCCGGTGCGCCCGCCGGTTTCATGTCGATCGGCTTCTCGATCACCGCTCTGGGCACCTACGACAACACGGAGGCGTTCCTCTACGACATGCAGCGCTCGACGCCGCGCCTGTTCCTCGTGACGACCGTGGTCGGCACCGCGCAGGTCGAGCAGCCGGCGTCCGGCGGACGGCCGGCGACGCAGGTCGGCGACCAGGAGCTGGTCATCAGCGGCGTCACCTACATGCTGCCGGACATGCTGGCCGTTCCTCCGGTCGTCGACCCGAACGCTCCTACCGCCGTGCCGCCCGCGGCGGTCCCGGGCAAGAACCCGTTGGTGCCGATCAGCGGACACTGAGCCAGAGCCGAATTGGTCCACCCTCCGGGCACCCGCTCGGGGGGTGGACCTCGTCATGGGAGGATCCGACCATGCTGCGTTGGTTGACGTCCGGTGAGTCCCACGGCCCGGCGCTCGTCGGGATACTCGAGGGCCTGCCTGCCGACGTCGAGGTGCAGACGTCCGACATCCAGGACGCGCTCGCGCGCCGTCGCCTCGGGTACGGGCGCGGGGCTCGGATGAAGTTCGAGCGCGACGAGGTGCGGATGCTCGGGGGTGTCCGGCACGGTCGGACGCAGGGCGGCCCGGTCGCTATCGAGATCGGCAACACCGAGTGGCCCAAGTGGGTGGACGTCATGTCTGCCGACCCGGTCGACGACCCGGACGTCTTGCTGCGCGCGCGCAACGCGCCCCTCACCCGGCCGCGGCCGGGGCACGCGGACCTCGTGGGGATGCGGAAGTACGGGTTCGACGACGCTCGACCTGTACTCGAGCGCGCCAGCGCGCGAGAGACGGCTACCCGTGTTGCGCTCGGCACGGTCGCGGCTCGCTTTCTCGAGCAGGCCGCCGGGGTGCGGCTGGTATCGCATGTCGTCAGCATCGGGCCGATCGCCGCACCGGAGGACGCCGCGGTACCGACTCCGGAGGACACCGCTGCCCTCGACGCGGACCCCGTGCGCTGCTTTGACGCCGCGACGTCTGGGGCCATGGTCGCGGAGATCGACGCGTGCCATAAAGACGGTGACACGCTCGGCGGCGTCGTCGAGGTCCTCGTCTACGGACTGCCGTCCGGGCTTGGCTCGTACGTGCATTCCGACCGCCGGCTCGACGGGCTGCTGGCCGCCGCGCTCATGGGCATCCAGGCGATCAAGGGCGTTGAGGTCGGCGACGGGTTCCGCACCGCGGCACGCCGCGGCTCCCAGGCGCACGACGAGATCCAGCGGGACGCGTCAGGGCGGATCGTGCGGCGCACCAATCGTGCTGGGGGGCTCGAGGGTGGCATGACGAACGGCGAAGTCCTGCGTGTGCGTGCCGCGATGAAGCCCATCTCGACCGTCCCGCGCGCGCTCGACACCGTCGACACGGCGACAGGTGAGGCCGCCAAGGCGCAGCACCAGCGCTCGGACGTCTGCGCCGTGCCGCCCGCGGCGGTCGTCGCTGAGGCGATGGTAGCCCTCGTACTCGCCGATGCGCTGCTGGCGAAGACTGGCGGAGACTCAGTGACCGAGGTGCGTCGTAACTTGGCGGCCTACGTCGAGGCGATCCCCGACCTCCTGGCCTGATCCGGACGGCTCAACTGCGAACGGAGTCCTGCCGATAGGCAGGTGAAGCCGTCGTCAGAGAGTTGGGCCCGTCGTCATGTTCTCGACCCCGTCCTTCCCGCGCGAACGCGCAGCAGCCTGGCTGCAGGACGAGCTGGTACGGCTGGAGGCTCGCCGACCACGCCTCCACGCAAGTCTCCTGGGGGTCTGGCGGCGGCCGGTGCTCGTCGTCGTCCTGCTGACGACCATCATCGCGGGATCGATGGGTGCGGCCATCCCCACCGGGGATGCAGCGTGGTTCCGACGGGCGGGCACCGGCATGCTCGGCACCGGCTTCTTGGACGTGTTGTCCGACCAAGGGTTGCAGATCGGCCCGGTCTACCTCGTGACGCTGGGCGTCGCGACCCGCGTCGTGACGTTCCTGCACCTGCCGCTGCTCTTCACGCTCGCAGCGGCGCAGGCTGCGGGGTTGGCATGGTTCGCGATGTGGACCGTGCGACGCGTCGCGGTCACGACGGGTGCACCCGTGCTGGCAGGCCAATGGGCCGTCGGGCTGACGCTCTCGCTCGGGGGTTTCCTGACCGAGAGCATCGGCAACGGACATCCGGAAGAGCTGCTCCTCGGACTGTTGCTGGCCAACGCCGCGGTGAGCGCAGCCGCGGGTCGCTACGCGGTCGCGGGCGTCCTCATCGGCCTCGCGGCCGGCGTCAAGCAGTGGGGCGTGATCGGCGCCGGCATCCTGCTGTCCGGACGGCGACTGCGTGGCGTCGTCGTCGGGGGAGCGGTCCTCGCGGTCACGGTGCTCGCGATCTACCTGCCCTTCATGCTCGGCGGTGACGTCCGCACCTTCGACATGCGTTGGGGATTCAGGCAGGAGACGCTGCTCGGTCGGATCGGCATCTGGACCGGGCTGTCCGACTGGGCCCTGCGGTGCCTCCAGGGCGCGGTGGCGGGCGCGGTCGGTGCGATCTTCGCGTGGCAGCGCAGGACGTCTCCGCTCGTCGCGGTGATCGGCGTCGTCGCAGCGCGGCTCTTGCTGGACCCCATGCGGCTGACGTATTACTCCGGCCCGTTGGTGGCGGTGGTGCTCGTCTGGATGTGGGCGTCGACCGCGGACGTGGTCCGGCGATGGCGCCTGGTTGTGACGGCCGTCTTGCCGCTGGTCGTGCTGGCGCCCTACCTCGCCCCTGAGGCCGTGGTCTGGATCGGTGGCGACATCCTCTTGGCTCTCGTGCCGGTGGTGTGCTTCGTGATCGATCGGCGCGCCCCGCGACCCATGTCGCCATCCGTGTCCCGCGACGTGGCGCGGACCTCCGAGCATCAGCCGCCTGCGGATACCCTGCCTGGGTGCCCGACAAACCCGTCCCGCCCCCTGGCCCCCGCGTCGTCCTGATCGGCCCGCCCGGTTCCGGCAAGTCCACCGTGGCGCTCGCGCTGGCTGCGCGTTGGCAGCTGGTCGCGCGGGACACGGACACAGACGTCGAGCGGCGGGCCGGCAAGTCCATCGCAGAGATCTTCGTGGAGGACGGCGAGCCGCACTTCCGTGTGCTGGAACGCGAGGCGGTCGCGCGAGCACTCGCCGAGCACGACGGCGTCCTCGCCCTCGGCGGCGGGGCTGTGCTGGACGCCGGGACGGAGGCGGCGCTGACGGATTATGCCGCGGGCGGCGGGCTAATCGTCTTCCTCGACGTGTCGCTCGCCCAGGCCGCACCACGGGTGGGATTCAACCAGTCTCGGCCACTGCTGCTCGGCAATCCGCGCGCGCAGTGGCAGGCGCTCATGGACGCCCGCCGGCCGGTGTACGAGCGCCTCGCACACGTGCACGTGGTCACGGATGGGCACCGCCCCGTCGACGTGGCTGAGCTCATCGAGCTCGAGCTGGCTGCGCGACGCGTCCCGACGACCGACGGGACGGAAGCATGAGCGCGTCAGAGACTCGCACCGTCACGGTGTCGGGGGACTGGCCTTACGACGTCGTGATCGGGCAGCATCTGCTCGGTGCGCTGCCCGACCTTCTCGGTGGCGGCGTCCGCCGGGTCCTGGTGGTCCACCCCGCTGCGTTGTCGACCACGGCAGACGGCATCCGCGCCGACCTGCTGGAGCACGGCTACGAGGCGTTCTTGGCCGAGGTGCCGAACGCCGAAGAGGCCAAGACAGCGCAGGTGGCGGCCTTCCTGTGGCAGGTGCTCGGCCAGGCGGACTTCACGCGGACCGACGCTGTCGTTGCCGTCGGCGGGGGAGCGACGACCGACCTCGGCGGCTTCGTCGCCGCCACCTGGTTGCGGGGCATCCGCGTCGTGCAGGTGCCCACAACCCTGTTAGCCATGGTCGACGCCGCGGTCGGTGGCAAGACTGGCATCAACACCGCCGAGGGCAAGAACCTGGTCGGCGCCTTCCACCCACCCGCCGGCGTGCTCTGCGACCTCGCGGCGCTCGCGTCTCTGCCCCGGCACGACTTCGTCGCCGGCCTGGCCGAGGTGGTCAAGTGCGGCTTCATTGCGGACCCGCGGATCCTCGATCTCGTCGAGGCGAATGTGGAGCTGCTGCAGGACCCGGTCGCGGCGTCGTCGTCGGAGGTCCTGCTGGAGCTCGTCGAGCGCGCGGTCGCCGTCAAGGCGCGCGTCGTCGGCGAAGATCTGCGGGAGGCCGGCCTGCGCGAGATCCTCAACTACGGGCACACCTTCGGCCACGCCGTCGAGCTGATCGAGCGGTTCCAGTGGCGGCACGGCGCCGCCGTCTCCGTCGGCATGGTCTTCGCCGCCGAGCTGGCCCGGCTGGCGGGACGGCTGTCCGACGAGGTCGTCGGGCGGCACCGGTCGATCCTGTCGTCTCTCGGCCTGCCCGTGTCGTACCGCGGCGACCGGTGGACACAGCTGCAGGCGGCCATGCGGCGCGACAAGAAGACGCGAGGTGATCTCCTGCGGTTCGTCGTGCTCGAGGACATCGGCCGACCTGCGCGCCTCGAGGGGCCGGATCCCGCCCTGTTGGCCGCTGCGTACGCCGAGGTGAGCGAAGGCGCGACGACGCCGCGGACTGTCGCCCTCTGACGCTGCGCGCGTCGCCTAGGCTGCGCACCATGACGCGCTTGCTGGTGCTGAACGGTCCCAACCTTGGCCGCCTCGGCGCGCGCGAGCCCGACGTCTACGGTTCAGCGCCCCTCGGGGAGCTCGTGACGGCCGTTACCGGTTGGGCCGGTGAGCTCGACCTCGACGCCGACGTGCGACAGACCGACGACGAGTCCGAGCTGGTGGGCTGGCTCCATATGGCGGTGGATGCCGGGATCCATGTGGTGCTCAACCCGGCCGCCTTCACGCACTACTCGTACGCTCTGCGCGACGCCGCGGCCCAGGTAACTCGGGCCGGCCTTGTCCTCGTCGAGGTCCACCTGACCAATCCCTACGCGCGTGAGGCGTTCCGGCACGTCTCCGTCATCGGTCCTGTCGCGACCGGCACGATCGCCGGCTTCGGGTTCGACTCCTATCGGCTCGCGCTGTCCGCCGTCGCGGCCCGCGTCACCCGCACGCAGTGATCTCGTAAACGGACGCACTCCCGCTCGTGTCGACCAAGCGGACGCCCGATGGTGGCGGGACCGGGACGTCGATGACGGAGTCGCGGTGGTTCCAGGCGTCAGGGTCCACGTAGAGGTAGTTCACGTCGAGGGCGTCGAGGGCGTCGCAGAGCTTCGGATCGCTGCCGAGCCGTGCCAGCGATGAGCTGACGTAACGCATCTCTGGTGTCGTGACCGTGTGCCACGAGCGTGGAACCACCGGCAAGCCGTCGAGGGCATAGAGGTGGGCGGCGCCCGAGAAGGGTGAACCGAATATCGCGCCGCGTCGCCCCAGCTCGTCGGGTAGCCGATGCATCATGGCCAGCTCGTCGTCGTCGGCGACGAGGCCGCGGCCGTCCGAGTTGCGGTACGCGTGCCGGACGAGCTGGTTCGTGCCCACGGCAGCCTCGGCGCACGAGACCCCGACGAGAGCGACGGACAGGGCCAACGCGAGGGCCGGCCTCTGGCCCGCCCGTGCGACCAGCAATCGCAGCTGACGCCAGGCGGAGTCGAGTGCGAGCGCGGCGGGCGGCACCATCGTCGCGGCTACGACGGGCGCGAAGCGGTGCGGTTCGCCGTACCACGCGGCATCGATGTTCTCGAGCGCGGCGACAGACGACGTCGACAGGAGGTACCAGACAACGGCGACGCCGCAGCCCCACAACGCCCACCGTGCCCTTGGCAGCCGCCGGGCCAGGACGGCACCCGCGACGGCGCCGGCTGCGACCACGAATCCCGCTGCGAGGCCCTCGCCCGTGCCGTTGCCTCCGGCTACCTGCAGGAGCGCCACGCCGAGGGGCAGCGGCGCGTCGGCCTCCGTACTCGAGACCCCCGAGACGCGCGCGTAGCTGCCGGTCCGCATCATCAACCAAGCGCTCACCGGCACGGCCAGCCCCACGACGCAGGCGGCGATGAGCTCCGCACGGTGGCCGGGCAACCAGCCGCGCCGCACGCCGTTGGCCAGTCGCCCCACGACCCACGGCGCGAGCACCAGGGCCGCGCCCAGGACAGCATTCGGGTGGCAGAGCCCCACACCCACGACCGCGAGCAGCAGGAGCGGCACCCGCAGACCGACGGCCAGCCGATCGGTGGCTGGCACGAGGGCGACCATCGCGGGAACCAGGGCGACACCGACCGCGTTGGCGACCAGACCCTGTGCGGACAGACCTAGATACAGGGGCAGCCCTAGGCCGGCGACGGACAGTGCCGCCGACCAGACCCACGCCCGCGGGCGCGCGGGGAATACAGTTCGTGTGAGGTACACGATGCCTGTCGTCCAGGCGAGAAGCGCAGGAACGACCAGCGCGAGCGTGAAAGTCGTCGAGGCGTCGCTCAACCGGGGGAGCAAGGCGGCGACGTCGTGCCAGGCCGCTCCGTAGAAGGCGTGGTCGGGCGTGTTCGTCAACGAGTACAACGCGGTGAGGTCGAAGCTCGAGCCCGAGCCCGTCTCGCGGATGTACTCGACGCCGTTGAGGTGGAACGTGACGTCGAACGCCGTGAGCAGGCGTCCGGGACGTCCAAGACCGGTCGCGACTGCGAGCAGCTGCGTCAGCAACGCCGCGGCGACGACCACTCCCAACACCCGAGGGGCGCCGACGCGCGCGGCGCTCGGCTCTGGACGAGGCCGGCGACGCCGTACGAGCGCAGCCGGGAGAGTGACGAGCGCGAGCACTCCGAGAGCGGTCCACACGTCCCACCGAACGCGCCCCTCGAGCACGATCGCCGCTCCTCCGAAGAGGCCAAGGGTGAGGAGCGGAGCCACGGCCCATCGGCTGGTCCAGCCCTCGCGCCAGCCCCAGGCCCACAGCATCGCCATCCCCGGAGCCCAGTAGGCACCGACGACGAGGACCGCCGTCGCGCATGCTGCGAGCCACTCCACAGCGCTACTACGGTCCCGCGGCCCCCGAACTTGAGACGTGGACGGCGCGCGACGGGGCTGCGCCGGTCGCACGGTACGATGGTCGGCGGTCTGCGGCCGTCGATGCGGTGCTCGCTGTGAGCGCTCCGGCGGACCGCGCGGAATCTCACTCGACAGGAAGCGACGATCGTGGCGACCACCAACGACCTGAAGAACGGCACCGTGCTCAAGATCGACGGCCAGCTGTGGACCGTCATCGAGTTCCAGCACGTCAAGCCCGGCAAGGGTGGCGCGTTCGTCCGCACCAAGCTGAAGAACGTCCTGTCCGGGAAGGTCGTCGACCGCACCTTCAACGCCGGCCTGAAGGTCGAGACGGCGAACGTCGACAAGCGCGACATGCAGTACCTGTACAAGGACGGCACGGACTTCGTGTTCATGGACACGGACAACTACGACCAGATCCACATCTCCGAGGTGACGGTGGGCGACGTCGCCAACTTCCTCCTGGAGAACCAGAACGCGATGGTCGCGACGAACGAGGGCGTGCCGCTCTACGTCGAGCTGCCGCCGTCGGTGATCCTCGAGGTCACGTACACCGAGCCGGGCCTGCAGGGCGACCGCTCGTCGGCGGGGACCAAGCCGGCGACGCTGGAGACCGGCTACGAGATCCAGGTGCCGCTGTTCCTCGAGTCGAACACGAAGGTCAAGGTGGACACCCGTGACGGCAGCTACCTGGGCCGTGTGAACGACTGAGGTGGGTGCTCGCACCAAGGCCCGCAAGCGGGCCCTCGACGTCCTGTTCGAGGCCGACCAGCGCGGCATCGACCCGGTGACCCTGCTCTCCGACCGCATCGCGCACCCCGGCACGGAGTCGTCGTTGCCGCAGTACTCCGTGGACCTGGTCGAGGGCGTCATCGAGCGCCAGGACCGGATCGACGAGCTGCTGGCCACGCACGCGCACGGCTGGACCATCGACCGGATGCCGGCCGTGGACCGGGCGCTGCTGCGCATCGGCACGTGGGAGATCCTCTTCAACGACGACGTGCCAGACGCCGTCGCGGTGGACGAGGCCGTCGAGCTCGCTCGGTCCCTCTCCACGGACGAGTCGCCGCAGTTCGTGAACGGCCTGCTGGGTCGGATCGTCGACCTGAAGCCGACGCTGCTCGCCTGACCTAGGTCGCGTACGCACCGCGCTCAGACGCGGCGAGGCACCGAGCTCAGCCGCGCGCCGTCGTGGCCCGAGATCGGCGTCGGCACGGACCGCAGCGCGCGTCCGGCCTCGGCGACGACGGCGGTCGCACCGGTGGTGGGCCGCGGGCCGCGGACGGGCAGGTTGGGCGCCGCACGGCCGAGGAAGTTCCCCTGCACGCGGGTCACGCCCATCTCGGCCAGCGCGGTGAGCTGGGAGGGCGTCTCGACGCCCTCGGCGACGACCGAGAGGCCGTGCGTGTACGCGAGCGCGACGATGGCGCGCACGACACCGCGGCCGCGCTCGGTGCCCATGTCGCGCACGAACGACCGGTCGATCTTCAGTTCGTCGACGGGCAGGCGGGCGATGCGGGCCAGGGAGCTGTACCCGGTGCCGAAGTCGTCGACGGCGACCTTGGCGCCCCGCGCCCGCAGCTCGGAGAGCACGGGCACGGCCGACGACGTCCGCACGAGGGCGCTCTCAGTGATCTCGAGGGTCAGGTGCTCCCAGAACGCGTCGCCCCAGGCCGTCTCGATCTGCTCGAGGGCGTCGGGCTCGGCGAGCTGGCGGGCGGCGATGTTGACCGAGACCGGCATCTGGAAGCGTTCGAGCGCGCGGCGGGCCTGGCGCATGACCTCGAGACCGATCGGCACGATGAGGCCCGACTCCTCGGCGAGCTCGAGCCAGTCGGCGGGGAGGATGAGGTGCCCGTGGTGGTCCCACCGCGCGAGGGCCTCGACCTGCACGATCTCGAGGGTCTCGGCGTCGACGATGGGCTGGAAGTACGCGGTGAAGTGCCCGGCGGTGACGGCGGCCTCGAGGGCGGCGCGCTGGTGGCGCTCGGCCTCGACGCGTCGGCGCAGCGCCCGGTCGAAGACGCGGAAGCCCGACCGCGAGCGCTTGGCCTCGAGCATCGCCGTGTCGGCGTGCCGGACGAGCGCGTCGGCGTCGACAACGTCGCCCGGCACCCAGGTGGCGACGCCCACGGTGAGGCGTGCGGGCCGGCTGCCCCCGGTGCGGTCGATGAAGCCCTCGCGCATGGCCCGGGCGATCGCGACGAGATCGACGTCCTGCGGGGCGCGCGCGAGGACGATGACGAACTCGTCGCCGCCCACGCGCCCGACGAACGCCTCGCGGTCCGGCAGCGCGGAGCGCAGGTAGTCGGCGACGCGCACGAGCAGCGCATCGCCGTGCGCGTGGCCGTAGGAGTCGTTGACGCGCTTGAAGCCGTCGAGGTCGCAGTAGATGAGCGAGACCCGGGTGCGCTCGACGTTCGCCCGGTCGAGCATGGCGAGCAGGTGCTCCTCGACGGCCCGACGGTTGGGCAGCCGGGTCAGCGGGTCGGCGAAGGCGGTGGTGTGGAGCCGGTCGCTCAGCTGGTACCGCTCGGCGGCCGCGGACACGATCTGCGCGAGGTCGATGAGGAAGGTGCGGGCCTGCGGGGTGTGGTCGACCTTGTCGCCGGAGAACAGCTCGGTGACGAAGCGGTCGCGGGCGATCGGGCGCAGGGAGCCCTCGAGGCTCGGGTCGCCCAGGATCGTGCGGGCCTCGTCCCGGGCCGTGACCAGCAGGCCGTCGGCGTCCTTGACGAACCACGCGGAGTTGGCCAGCCGGGCGAGGGCGTCGCGCATCTGGTTCTGCCGGGCGGCGGCGTCCTGCGCGTCGCGGAGCCGGTTGAGGGCCAGGACCTCGATCCCGAGCGCGAGGGGGATCGCCCAGAGCGCCGCGCACATCGCGCCGATCGCGTTGTCCCGGACGAGCACGCCCGTCGTGAAGATGGCGAGCGACTCCGCGCCGGCGAACACCAGGAGGGACCCGAAGGCCGTGAGCCGGGTGCGGCCGACGGCCACCACCACGTACGACACGACGACGGCGGTCGGCAGGAGGAGCAGGGCGGCCTCGACGGCGTCGGCGCGCAGGACGAACCGTTCGAGCGGGACCCACCACAGCACGGCGCGGGCGGCGAACAGCGCGCAGGCCGCCCACATCCAGTAGCGGACCTTCGGGCCGCCGGCGATCGCGCGCGTGGCCGGGATGGCGATCACCAGGAAGCCGGCGACCAGCTGGGCGTGCACGTAGACCAGGGCGTCGCGCAGACTGCCGGGCGTGGTCAGGGCGAACAGCCCGCCGGCGAGCAGCACCAGCGCCATGTCGATCGACCAGGCGAGCGACCAGGCGGCGCTGGCGGGCCGCAGCTCCCCGCGCCACCACACCCACTGGAGGACGCAGAAGCCGCCCACCAGGCCTGCAGCCAGCAGCTGCAGCACGGTGACCCACGTAGGAACGGTTCCGAGCACGAATGGGACATCGTCATGCGGGTCGCCTGGGATGACGTGGCATCCGGGTGACGGGAACCGTGGTGCTGGCATCATTCACGCCGTGACCTCGATGCCCGCCGCCGCGCCGCTCTCCCGCCGCACGGTCGCCACCTACGCGCTCGGGTCGGTCGGCACGGGCGGCTTCGGCACCCTTCCCGGCCTCGTCCTGGCGTACTACCTGACGGACACGCTCGGGGTCGCCGCGGGCCTGGCGGGCCTCGTCGTCACCGTCCCGAAACTCTGGGACGTCGTGATCGACCCGTTCATCGGCGCCGCGTCGGACCGCTCGGCCGCCCGGCACGGCAACCGTCGGCGGTTCCTGCTCACCGGCGCGGTGACCATCCCGGTGCTCTTCGCGGCCCTCTTCGCCACGCCGCGTGCGCTCACGGGCTCGTCGGCGGCCGCCTGGGTGGTGGTGGCGTTCGTCGGGGCGGCGACGGCGTTCAGCGTCTTCCAGGTGCCCTACATCGCGCTCCCGGCGGAGATCGCCCCGGACTACCGCTCCCGGACCCGCCTGCTGGCGCCCCGCATCGCCGTCCTCGCCGTCGCCATCCTCGCGTTCGGCGCGGGTGGGCCGCTCATCCGCGACGCCGCGGGTGGCGGGCGCGCGGGATATGCGGTCATGGGCGTGGTCGGCGGCCTGGTGATCGGGCTGGGCATGCTCGCCGCGTGGTGGGGTGCGCCGCGCCGGGCGGTGGCCGGCGGCCAGCCCGTCGAGCCGCGACCGGAGCGTCGGGGGCACGCCCTGCGCCTGGGCATGGCAGCGCTGCGCGAGATCCCCGCGTTCCGCCGGCTGCTCTCGACGTTCGTGCTGCAGGCGCTGGCGACCGGGGCGATGCTCGCCGGCGCGCAGTACGTCGCGACGTACACGCTGGGGTCCGAGAGTGCCGTGACGTTCCTCTTCGTCGCGCTCGTGGCGCCGGCCCTCCTGGTCATGCCCGTGGCGACGCGGCTCGCCCGACGGTTCGGCAAGCGCGCGTCGCTCGTCGGCGCCTCCACGCTGTTCGCGGTCGCGGCGCTCTCGCTCCTGCCCATGCGCTGGGCGCCGGGCGGCTGGGTCTACGTCTCGGTGGCCCTCGCGGGCGTCGCGTACGCGGGGATGCAGCTCTACCCCCTCGCGATGCTGCCCGACGTGGTCGCGGTCGACGCCCGCGAGCGCGGCGAGGACCGCGCCGGCGTGCTCGGCGGCGTCTGGACGGCGGGGGAGACCGCCGGCCTGGCGGTCGGTCCGACCCTCGTCCTCGGCATGCTCGCCGTCACGGGCTTCGCCTCGCGGACGGGCGACGAGGTGCTCGCGCAGCCGTCGTCCGCGCTGACCGGGATCGCGGTCGCCTTCTCGGTCCTGCCCGCCCTGCTCGCCTTCGCCAGTCTCGTGCCGCTGTCCCGCTACCCCCTGTCGGAGGCGGTCGTCGACGCCGCCACCGCCGGCTCGATCGAGGAGCACCGCCCGTGAGCACCGCCCGCACCCCCGAGGACGTCCTGCGCGACCTGGCCGGCCTGCGCGCCGCCGACCCGCCCACCCACGGGGGTCGCGTCCTGTCCTACGTCTACGACCCGGGTCGCCCCGACCTCGACGCCGTCGCGGCCGAGGCCGTCCGGCTGTTCCTGCCGGTCAACGGGCTGGACCCGACGACGTTCACGTCCGTCGCCGCGCTGGAGAGCCGCCTGGTCGCGTTCGCGCGGGACGTCCTGCACGGCGACGCCGACACGGTCGGGTCGATCACGTCGGGCGGCACCGAGTCCTGCATGCTCGCGGTGAAGTCCGCCCGGGACCTGTGGCGGGCGGCCGACCCGTCGCGCGCGCACGCCCGCCCGACCCTCGTCCTGCCGACGACGGCCCACCCGGCGTTCCACAAGGCCGCGCACTACCTCGACCTCGACGTGCTCGCGGTGCCCGTCGACCCGGCGACCGGGACGCCGACGGCGGCGGACGTCCTCGCCCGGGTCGACGACCGGACGGCGCTCGTCGTCGTCAGCGCACCCAGCTACCCGTTCGGCGCGATCGACCCGGTCGCCGAGGTCGCCGCCGGCGCCGCGGAGCGCGGGGTCGCGTGCCACGTCGACGCCTGCGTGGGTGGCTGGGTGCTGCCCTGGTGGGGCGGGATCACGGAGCCGTGGGACCTCGCCGTCCCCGGCGTGACCAGCATCTCGGCCGACCTGCACAAGTTCGGCTACGCCCCCAAGGGCGCCTCCGTCGTGCTGTACCGCGCGCGGGAGCGCCACCGGGCGCAGTACTTCGCGACAACTGCGTGGCCCGGCTACCCGGTGGTGAACCCGACCATGCTCGGCTCGCGCGGAGCGGGCTCCATGGCCGCCGCGTGGGCAGTGCTCTCGGTGCTGGGCACCGACGGCCTGGCGGAGCTCGTCGCGGCGACGCGACGCGCCACCGAGCGGCTGGTGGAGGCGGCCCACGGGATCCGCGGCCTGCGGGTGGTCGGCACGCCGACCGGTCCGCTCGTCGCGCTCGCCACGGACGAGTCGGTGCCGCCGGGGGAGCGGGTCGACCCGTTCACGTTCATCGACGAGGTGCGCCGGCGCGGGTGGCTCCTGCAGGCGCAGCCGGCGATGGACCAGCCGGGCGGCGCGCCGTTGCCGCGCACGGCCCACCTCACCGTCACGGCCGTCACGGAGGTCGTCGTGGACGAGCTGATCGAGGCTCTGGAGACGGCCGCCGACGCCGTGCGCGGCCGGCCCGCCGCGACCCCCGATCCGTCGCTGGCGGGACGGGTGCTCACCGAGGGGCTGCCCGACGAGCTGGCCGGCGTCATGGCCACGCTGGAGGCGCTGCCGGCCGAGGTCGTCCACCCGCTGCTCATCCAGGTGCTGGCGGCTGCCATCGACCCGTCGCGTGCCGGCGGCGAGTGACGGACGTCGCGTCGGGAGGGACGTTCCCGCACGCTAGAGTGCTGGACGAGACATTCCTTTAAGACCCGTCCCGTGAGGCGGGGAAGGAGTTTGCTTGATGAGCACCGGCACGCCCGCACCCGCCCACGAGACCGTTGACGACGACGCCAACGTGGTCCTCGGCGCCCCGGAGATCGGCCGAGCGCTCACGCGCATCGCGCACGAGATCCTCGAACGGAACAAGGGCGGCGCCGACGTCGTCCTGCTGGGCATCCCCACGCGCGGCCTCCCGCTCGCCCGCCGGCTCGCGGACCGCCTCGTCGCGGTCGAGCCGGGGCTGGACCTCGCGCTCCTCGTCGGCAGCCTCGACGTGACGATGTACCGCGACGACCTGGCGCAGCACCCCACCCGGACGATCGGCGCCACGGACATCCCCGGCGGCGGCCTGGACGGCAAGGTCGTGGTGCTGGTGGACGACGTCCTCTACTCCGGCCGCACCATCCGCGCGGCGCTGGACGCCATCAACGACCTGGGCCGCCCGCGCGCCGTCCAGCTGGCCGCCCTGGTGGACCGGGGGCACCGGGAGCTGCCGATCCGCGCCGACTACGTCGGGAAGAACCTGCCCACGTCGACGAGCGAGCGTGTGCGCGTGCTGCTCGAGGAGAGCGACGGGCGCGACGCCGTCCTCATCGAGGGCGGTGCGCGATGAAGCACCTGCTCTCCACGGCCGACCTGGACGTCGTCGACGCCCTCCGCATCCTCGACACCGCCGGCTCGATGGCGGCGACCCAGGCCCGCGAGATCAAGAAGCTGCCCACTCTGCGCGGCCGGACCGTGGTCAACCTCTTCTTCGAGGACTCGACGCGCACCCGGATCTCGTTCGAGACGGCCGCCAAGCGGCTGTCGGCCGACGTCATCAACTTCTCGGCGAAGGGCTCGAGCGTCTCCAAGGGGGAGTCCCTCAAGGACACCGCGCTGACGCTGCAGGCGATGGGCGCCGACGCGGTCGTCATCCGGCACCACGCCTCGGGCGCGCCGCACACGCTGGCCACGGCCGGCTGGACCGACGGCGCCGTCATCAACGCGGGCGACGGGATGCACCAGCACCCCACGCAGGCGCTGCTCGACGCCTACACGCTGCGTCGGCACCTGGTCGGACCGGGGGACGTCACCGGGCGTGACCTGGCCGGCCTGCGGGTCGCGATCGTCGGGGACGTGCTGCACAGCCGGGTCGCCCGGTCCAACGTGCAGCTCCTGCACACGCTCGGCGCCGAGGTGGTGCTCGTCGCCCCGCCCACGCTGCTGCCGGTCGGGGTCGGTGCGTGGCCCGCCCGGGTGTCGTACCACCTGGACGAGGTGATCGCCGACGAGAAGCCGGACGCGATCATGATGCTGCGGGTCCAGCGCGAGCGGATGTCGAGCGCGGGCGGCGGGTTCTTCCCGAGCCCGCTCGAGTACACCCGTCGGTACGGGCTCGACGCGCGACGCCTGAGCCACCTGCCGGAGCACGCGATCGTGCTGCACCCCGGCCCGATGAACCGGGGACTCGAGATCTCGGCGGACGCGGCGGACTCGACGCGCGCCGTGATCGTCGAGCAGGTGGCCAACGGCGTGGCGGTCCGCATGGCCGTCCTGTACCTGCTGCTCGCGGGCGGCGACGCCCCCGCTCGAGCGGGCGCCGGGGGCGCCGAGAAGAACACCGACGAGAAGGGCACCGACGCGTGACGAGGAACTACCTGCTGCGGGACGTGAGCCCGCTGGGCGACGGCACCACCGACGTCCTGCTGGCCGACGGCGTCATCGCGGCGATCGGCCCGGACGCCGAGGCGAGGGCGGACGACCCCATCGTCATCAACGGGCACGGGCTGATCCTGCTGCCCGGGCTGGTGGACCTGCACACGCACCTGCGCGAGCCGGGGCGCGAGGACGCCGAGACGGTCCGCTCCGGCACCCGGGCCGCCGCGATGGGCGGGTTCACCGCGGTGCACGCCATGGCCAACACGACGCCGACGCAGGACACCGCGGGCGTGGTCGAGCAGGTGTGGCGGCTCGGCCGCGACGCGGGCTGGGCGGACGTGCGGCCCGTCGGCGCCGTCACGGTCGGCCTCGAGGGCGAGCGCCTGGCGGAGCTGGGTGCCATGGCCGAGTCCGCGGCGCAGGTGCGCGTGTTCTCTGACGACGGGAAGTGCGTGCACGACCCGGTCGTCATGCGGCGCGCGCTCGAGTACGTCAAGGCCTTCGACGGCGTCATCGCCCAGCACGCGCAGGAGCCGCGCCTCACCGAGGGCGCCCAGATGCACGAGGGCGTCGTCTCCGCGGAGCTGGGGCTCGCCGGCTGGCCCGCGGTCGCGGAGGAGGCGATCATCGCCCGCGACGTGCTGCTGGCCGAGCACGTCGGCTCGCGCCTGCACGTCTGCCACCTGTCCACGGCCGGGTCGGTGGAGATCATCCGCTGGGCCAAGTCCCGGGGCATCGACGTCACCGCCGAGGTCACGCCGCACCACCTCATGCTGACCGACGAGCTGGCGCGCGGGTACGACCCGGTGTTCAAGGTCAACCCGCCGCTGCGCACGCAGCGCGACGTCGAGGCGGTCCGCGAGGGCCTGGCCGACGGCACGATCGACATCGTCGCCACCGACCACGCGCCGCACACGCGCGAGGACAAGGACTGCGAGTGGGGCGCGGCGGCCTTCGGCATGACCGGGCTGGAGACGGCGCTGTCCGTCGTGCAGGAGACGATGGTCGACACCGGCCGGATGACCTGGGCGGACGTCGCGCGGGTGCTGTCCACGGCACCCGCCCGGATCGGCCGCGTGAGCGACCACGGCCGCCCGATCGCGGTCGGGGAGCCCGCGAACCTCACCCTCGTCGACCCCGGCATCCGCCGCACCGTCGTGCCCGAGGAGCAGGCGACGCACAGCGTCAACTCGCCGTTCCGCGGTCGGGAGCTGTCGGGCTGCGTCATCGCGACGTTCCTGCGCGGGCGGGCCACGGTCATGGACGGCTCGGCGTGCGACGAGAGCATCGTGGTCTCCTCGTGAGCCGCCAGGCGGTCTCGACGATCGTCCTGGTCGTGGTGGTCCTGCTCGTCTACCGGGCCATGCGCTCGGGCTGGCAGGCGCGCACCCGACGGTCCTCCGCGCTGCTGCCGGCTCTGCCGGTCCCGCCCGCGGGGCTCGGTGCCGAGCGGCTGGCCCCGGTGGACGCGGTGTACGTGTCGACCACACGGTCGGGAGACTGGCTCGACCGGGTCACCGCCTACGGCCTGGGGGTCCGCAGCCCCGCGCAGGTCGGCGTGTTCGACGCCGGCGTGCGGATCAGCCGGCAGGGAGCGACCGACCTGTTCGTGCCCGCCGCGGCGGTCCGGTCCGCCACGTCCGCGCCGGGCATGGCCGGGAAGGTCGTCGGGGGAGAGGGGCTCGTCGTCGTCACCTGGCAGGGCGACCCCGCCGATCCCCGCGGCCTCGACACCGGCCTGCGACCCAAGCACGCCGCGGACCACGCGCGGCTCATCGACGCGATCACGACGCTGACCGCGGGCCAGGCGCCCGCGCAGGAGGGGAACTCATGACCGACGCAGTGCTCGTTCTCGAGGACGGCCGCACCTTCACCGGCCGCCCGTACGGCGCCGAGGGGTCCACGCTGGGCGAGATCGTCTTCAACACCGGCATGACGGGGTACCAGGAGACGCTGACCGACCCGTCGTACCACCGCCAGATCGTCGTCATGACTGCCCCGCACATCGGCAACACGGGCGTGAACGACGAGGACGACGAGTCGGCGCAGATCTGGGTGGCCGGCTACGTGGTGCGCGACCCCGCGCGTCGTGCCTCGAACTGGCGCTCCCGGCGCACGCTCGACGACGACCTGGTCGCGCAGGGCATCGTCGGCATCAGCGAGATCGACACCCGGGCCCTGACCCGCCACCTGCGCGAGCGCGGCGTGATGCGGGCCGGCATCTTCTCCGGCGCCGCCCTCCTGGGCGACGACGGCGAGCGCCGCGCCGACGACGAGCTGCTGGATGACGTTCTGGCCGCTCCCGCGATGGCGGGTGCCGACCTCGCCGGCGAGGTGTCCACCGACGAGGCGTACGTGGTCGAGCCGGTGGGCGAGCACGTCGCCACGGTCGCGGCGGTCGACCTCGGCATCAAGGCCATGACGCCGCAGCGGCTCGCGGAGCGCGGCGTGCGCGTGCACGTGCTGCCGTCGCACGCGACGATCGACGACGTCCTGGCCACCTCGCCCGACGGCGTCTTCTTCTCCAACGGCCCGGGCGACCCCGCGGCTGCGACGCACGAGATCGAGCTCCTGCGCGACGTGCTGGACCGCCGGATCCCGTTCTTCGGCATCTGCTACGGCAACCAGCTGCTCGGCCGCGCGCTCGGGTACGGCACCTACAAGCTGGGCTACGGCCACCGCGGCGTGAACCAGCCGGTGATGGACCGGGCCACGGGCAAGGTGGAGATCACCGCCCACAACCACGGCTTCGCGGTCGACGCCCCGCTCGACGGCGAGTCCGTCGCGCCGCACGACGGCGGTCGCTACGGCCGGGTCGTCGTCAGCCACGTCGACCTCAATGACGACGTCGTCGAGGGCCTGCGGGCGCTCGACCTGCCGGCGTTCTCGGTGCAGTACCACCCCGAGGCCGCGGCCGGCCCGCACGACGCCGCGTACCTCTTCGACCGCTTCGTCGATCTCATGAACACAGAGAAGGGTGCCGCCTGATGCCCCGGCGCACAGACATCCAGAGCGTCCTCGTCATCGGGTCCGGCCCGATCGTCATCGGCCAGGCGTGCGAGTTCGACTACTCGGGCACGCAGGCCTGCCGCGTGCTCAAGGAGGAGGGCCTGCGGGTCATCCTGGTCAACTCCAACCCGGCGACGATCATGACCGACCCGGAGTTCGCCGACGCCACCTACGTCGAGCCGATCACCACCGAGGTCCTCACCACGATCATCGCCAAGGAGCGCCCCGACGCGATCCTGCCGACCCTGGGTGGTCAGACGGCGCTCAACGCAGCGATCGCGCTGGACGAGGCGGGCGTCCTGGAGAAGTACGACGTCGAGCTCATCGGCGCGAACATCGCCTCGATCCAGAAGGGCGAGGACCGCGAGCAGTTCAAGGAGGTCGTGGCGGTCTGCGGCGCCGAGAGCGCGCGCTCCGCGATCGTGCACACCATCGAGGACGCGCTCGCCGCGGTCGACGACCTCAGGTACCCGGTGGTCGTGCGGCCCTCGTTCACCATGGGCGGCCTCGGCTCGGGCATCGCGTACGACGAGACCGACCTGCGCCGCATCGTCGGCCAGGGCCTGCACTACTCGCCGACCACCGAGGTGCTCCTGGAGGAGTCGATCCTCGGCTGGAAGGAGTACGAGCTCGAGCTGATGCGCGACAAGCACGACAACGTCGTGGTCGTCTGCTCGATCGAGAACGTCGACCCGGTCGGCGTGCACACCGGCGACTCCGTCACGGTCGCCCCGGCGCTCACCCTGACCGACCGCGAGTACCAGCGGCTGCGCGACATCGGCATCGCGGTCATCCGCGAGGTCGGGGTCGACACGGGCGGCTGCAACATCCAGTTCGCCATCGAGCCGTCGACCGGACGCGTCGTCGTCATCGAGATGAACCCGCGCGTGTCCCGCAGCTCCGCGCTGGCCTCCAAGGCCACCGGCTTCCCGATCGCCAAGATCGCCGCCAAGCTCGCGGTGGGCTACACGCTCGACGAGATCCCCAACGACATCACGGGCGGCTCGACCCCGGCGAGCTTCGAGCCCACGCTCGACTACGTCGTCGTCAAGGTCCCGCGGTTCGCGTTCGAGAAGTTCCCGGCCGCCGACGACACGCTCACCACCACCATGAAGTCGGTCGGCGAGGCGATGGCCCTGGGCCGCAACTTCACCGAGGCGCTCGGCAAGGCGATGCGCTCGATCGACAAGAAGGGCTCGGTGTTCCACTGGGCCGGCGACGCGCTGACCGGCGACGCGCTCGACGCGCTCGTCGCGACGATCTCCCGGCCCACCGAGCACCGCCTCGTCGACGTCCAGCAGGTGCTGCGGTTCGGCGTCAGCCTCGAGAAGGTCTACGAGCTCACGGGCATCGACCCGTGGTTCCTCGACCAGATCCAGCTCATCAACGAGGTGGCCGAGCAGACCCGCACGGCCGATGCCCTGACCCGCGACGTGCTCCTGCACGCCAAGCGCCACGGTCTGTCGGACGGCCAGATCGCCACCCTGCGCCGCACGTCCGAGGACGCGGTCCGCCGCTCCCGCCACGCGGTCGGCCTGCGCCCGGTGTTCAAGACCGTCGACACCTGCGCGGCCGAGTTCGCCGCGAGCACGCCGTACCACTACTCGTCCTACGACGAGGAGTCGGAGGTCGCGCCGCGCACCCGCCCGGCGATCCTCATCCTCGGCTCGGGCCCGAACCGCATCGGCCAGGGCATCGAGTTCGACTACTCCTGCGTGCACGCGGCGCTGGCGCTCAAGGGCGAGTTCGAGACCGTCATGGTCAACTGCAACCCCGAGACGGTCTCCACGGACTACGACACGTCCGACCGCCTGTACTTCGAGCCGCTGACGTTCGAGGACGTGCTCGAGGTCTACACCGCCGAGCTGGCGGCCGGCCCGGTCGAGGGGCTCATCGTCACGCTCGGCGGGCAGACGCCGCTGTCGTTGGCCCAACGCCTGGCCGACGCCGGCCTGCCGATCCTCGGCACCTCGCCGGCCGCCATCGACGCCGCCGAGGACCGCGGGGAGTTCGGCAAGGTGCTCGAGGCCGCCGGGCTGCCCGCGCCGGCCTTCGGCACCGCCACCACGCAGGCCGGTGCCCGGGACACCGCGCGCCGCATCGGGTTCCCGGTGCTCGTGCGCCCGTCCTACGTGCTCGGTGGCCGGGGGATGGAGATCGTCTACGACGAGACCCAGCTGAACGAGTACGTGCAGCGCGCGCTGGACAACGCCGCCGACGGCGGGCGCGCGGGCACGCTGCCCCCGCTGCTCATCGACCGGTTCCTCGACGACGCCATCGAGATCGACGTCGACGCGCTCTTCGACGGCACCGAGCTGTTCCTCGGCGGCGTCATGGAGCACATCGAGGAGGCCGGCATCCACTCCGGCGACTCGGCGTGCACCCTGCCGCCGGTCACGCTCTCGACCAGCGAGCTCGAGCGCATCCGGCTGTCCACCGAGGCGATCGCGCGCGGGGTCGGGGTGCACGGGCTGCTCAACATCCAGTTCGCGCTGGTCTCCGACGTCCTCTACGTGCTCGAGGCCAACCCGCGGGCGTCGCGGACGGTCCCGTTCGTGTCCAAGGCCACCGGCGTGTCCCTGGCCAAGGCGGCGGCCCTCATCATGGCGGGTCGGTCGATCGCCGACCTGCGCGCGCTGGGCATCCTGCCGGTCGACGACGCCAGCGTCCTGGACCTCGGCTCGCCGATCGCCGTCAAGGAGGCCGTGCTGCCGTTCAAGCGGTTCCGCACGAAGGAGGGTGTCGTCGTCGACACCGTGCTCGGCCCGGAGATGCGCTCGACGGGTGAGGTCATGGGCTTCGACGTCGACTTCCCGACGGCATTCGCCAAGTCGCAGGACGCGGCGTTCGGCGGCCTGCCCACCGGCGGCCGGGCGTTCATCTCGGTCGCCGACCGGGACAAGCGCTCGATCGTCTTCCCGGTCAAGCGGCTGGCGGAGCTCGGCTTCGAGATCCTCGCCACCGAGGGCACCGCGGCCGTCCTGCACCGCAGCGGCATCGCGTCGACGGTCGTCCGCAAGTACTCGTCGGGCCGCGGCGAGGCGGGGGAGCCGACCATCGTCGACCTCATCACCGCCGGCTCGGTCGACATGGTGGTGAACACGCCCTCCGGCCAGGGCGCGCGCGCCGACGGCTACGAGATCCGCGCGGCGACGACGGCGGCCGACAAGGCCATGGTCACCACCGTCCAGCAGCTCGGGGCGGCGGTGCAGGCCATCGAGGCGCGCCAGGCGGGACCGTTCCGCGTGACCAGCCTGCAGGAGCACGACGCCGCCGCCCTGGTGCGCCGCGAGGCCCGCCTGGCGGCCCGCGCATGACGACGGCGCCGTTCGGGGCGCGCCTGGCCACCGCCATGGACGCCCACGGGCCGCTCTGCGTCGGCATCGACCCGCACACGAGCCTGCTGGAGGCGTGGGGGCTGCCCGACGACGCCGCGGGCCTGCGCCGGTTCGCGCTGACCGTGCTCGAGGCGGTCGGCGGCCGCGTCGCGGCGGTCAAGCCGCAGGCCGCGTTCTTCGAGCGGCACGGCTCCGCGGGGGTCGCCGTGCTGGAGGAGGTGATCGCGGCGGGCCGGGACACCGGCACGCTCGTGATCGTGGACGCCAAGCGCGGGGACATCGGCTCCACCATGGGCGCCTACGCCGAGGCGTTCCTGCGCGACGGCTCGCCGCTGGCCGGCGACGCGCTGACCGTGTCGCCCTACCTCGGCTTCGGGTCGCTCGACCCGGCCGTCGACCTCGCGCTGTCGTCGGGACGCGGGCTGTTCGTCCTGTGCCTGACGTCCAACAAGGAGGGGCACGAGGTGCAGCACGCCCGCACCGCCGACGGCGTGACCGTCGCGGCCCTCATGGCGTCCCGCGCCGCGGCGCTCAACGCCTCGGCCGACCMCATGGGCTCCATCGGTCTCGTGGTGGGCGCGACGGTCGGCGATGCGGCGTCGCGGACCGGCACCGACCTCACGCGCGTCAACGGCCCCCTGCTCGCTCCGGGAGTGGGCGCCCAGGGCGCCGGCGCACGGGAGCTCGCCACCGTGTTCGGCGCGGCGCGGCACCAGGTGCTCGCGTCGTCGTCGCGCGCCGTCCTGGCGGCGGGCCCGGACGTGGCGGCGTTACGGGCAGCAGCGCGGGCGGGGGCCGACGAGGCCGCCGCCGCGCTGCGGGACTGACGACCCGGGGCTACGCCGCGGCCGCCGCGGGTCGCCTGGCCGGGAGGTGCGCCGCGAGGTGGCGCGCGACGTGCTCGGCGTCCCGGCCGACCCCGTGCACCATCGCGGACGAGAACGCGTACTGGAACGGCAGGCCGACGAAGTAGAGCCCGGGCACGGACGGCACGACCCCGCGTTCCGTCATGGGGTAGCCGTCCTCGCCGAGGGGTGCCGGCTCGACCCAGCCGAAGTCGTCGCGGAACCCCGTCGCCCACACGATCGAGCGGGCCTCCACGACCGTGCCGTCGTCGAGGACCGGTCGCCCGTCGCGCACGTCGACCACGCGCGCCTCGAGGTGCCGCACGCCCGCCGCCGCCAGGTCCGCCGGCTTCACGCGCAGCAGCGGCGCCCCGCCCGCGCGCACCATCGGCTGCATCCGTCGTCCGACGGGCGTGCGGACCGTCAGCACGTGGCTGGCGACCGTGGGCAGGAGCAGCGCCGAGATCCGGCCGCGCACGCCGCCGTACGGCAGCTGGCCGTGCACCCGCCCGGCGAGGACCACCGGGTGGCCGGCGAGCGCGAGCTCGAGGGCGAGGTCCGAGCCGGAGTGGGACGCGCCGACCACGAGGACCGGGCCGTCGGGGAGCTGCGCGGGGTGCCGGTACGCGGTCGAGTGGAGCTGCACGACCGCGGGGTCGACGCGCGCGGCGAGAGCGGGCGTCCAGGGGTCGCGATGTCCACCCGCTGCGACGACGAGCGTCGCGCACGACAGGTCGCCGTCGGTCGTCTCCACCCGGAAACCTCCGACCGCCGCACGGACGCGCCGGACGCCGACGCCGGTGCGGACCGGCAGGTGAAGCTCGGCGGCGTACTGCTCGAGGTAGTCCGCCATCTGCCCGGCGGTCGGGTACGACCAGGCGGGTGCCGGGAACGGCAGGCCGGGCAGCGCGTCCAGCCGTGCGGGCGTGAACAGGCGCAGCGACTCGTACCGCTCGCGCCAGCTGTCGCCGACCCGGTCGTGCGCGTCCAGCGCGAGGCACGGGAGCCCGCGCCGCGTGAGGTGGTAGGCCGTCGCCAGCCCGGCCTGCCCGGCACCGATGATGATCGTCCGCTCGTCCATGGTCCTGACCTCCGTCGTCGTCGATGATTCGACGCTACGAAGGCCCGGAGCCGCCGACATCGGGCGTCCTGCCCACGCGGCCGGCGCTGGCATGGGCAGTTCTGCTCACTCGGAGGAGCGCGCCACGATCCCGTGGTCGTACGCCCAGGCGGTCGCCGCGGACCGGGACGGCACGCCGAGCTTGGTGAAGATGTTCGAGACGTGCCGCGCCACCGTGCGCTCCGAGAGCGTGAGCTGCGCCGCGACCGCGCGGTTGGTCCGGCCCGTCGCGACGAGCCGGAGGACCTCGACCTCGCGCGGGCTGAGCGCGCCGGGCGACGCCCCGGGCGCCGGCTCCAGGGCCGCGAGCTCTGTCGCGGCACCGAGCCGGCGGAACGTCGTGCGCGCAGCGTCCTCGTCGAGCGCGGCATCGACGTCGTCGCCGAGCGACCGGCGCGCCCGGGCGAGCGCGACGCGCGCGCGGGCGACCTCGTACGGCACGTCGAGCTCGAACCAGCCGTCCATCGCGAGGCGCAGCGGTCCCAGTGCCGCGTGCGCGTCGCCCTCGGCGAGCAGGACGGCACCCTCGGCCGCCGCCGCGAGCGTGTCGACGCACAAGCTGCCCGTCGGCCCGTCCGCCAGGTCCGCGAGCCGGGCCGCGGCGAGCCGGGCGGCAGCGACGTCGCCGGCCGCGAGCGCCGCCTCGACGGAAGCGGCCAGCAGAGCGGCGGACGGGGCCGGCGACCCGAGCCGCGCCGCGAGCGCGTCGTGCGCCTCCTGCGTCCGCCCGAGCGCGACCCAGACGAGCGCGAGCCCGGGCATCGGGTCGGCGCCGGCCTCGTGCGCCGCGCGGTACGCGTCCTGCGCCGCGGTGTGCTGGCCGCGGAGCCGGTGCACCTCGGCCTTCTGGTACCAGGCGCGTCCGAGGTCCGCCTGGCGGGGGTGGGAGAGCGCCTCCACGGCGCCCTCGGCCTCGGTCAGCGCGCCGTCCCAGTCGTCCGACTCGAGCAGCACCTGCGAGCGGTGGATGCGGCACGCGCCCCGGAACGGGACCAGCTCGGGCTGCCGCTCGCACCAGACGTCGAGCGCGTACGTCCACTCGCGCGCCCGCCGCAGGTCGAGCGCCTCGCGGCACAGCTGGATCACCGCGCAGTAGACGATGCCGGCGACGAGCGCCGACGCGCTGCCGGTCGTGACGGCGAGCATGACGTCGTCCAGGGCGGCCAGGCCCGCGGTCGTCTCGCCGACCAGGACGAGGACGTGGCCCTCGCCGAGCCGGGCGAGCGCGCCGAGGTCGCGGTCCCCGACCTCCGCGGCGACGGCCGACGCGAGCCGGGAGCACCGGAGCGCCTCTGTCATGTTCCCCTCGAGCATCGCCCGACGCGCCTGCGGCACCGCGAGGTAGCCGGGGACGACCGACCCGGGGTTCGCGGCGGCGAGCCGGGCACCGCGCTCCATCCAGCCGCCGATGGCGGCGACCCGACCCCGGTTGCCGAGGTTGAGGCACGCCCACAGCGCGCACCGGGCCGCCCGCGCGAGCTCGCCGTCCTGCACCAGCGCGTCGAACGCCGACGCGAGGACGTCGCACCCCTCGTCGTCGCGACCGCACAGCAGGGCCGTCGATCCCCAGTCGGCGAGGTCGCGCGAGCTCAGGCCGTCGGCGGCCGCGGCGAGCGCGTACGCCTCGTACGCGGACGCCCAGCGCCCGTTCGCCGACGCCTCTCGCGCGGTGTCCAGCGCGGTGCCGTTCCCCATCGCAGCTCCTCGACCAACGACCGAGTCACCGTAGCGCGTGCGCAGGTCAGGCGCGGGGTGCGCGCTTCGGGGACTGATCGTCCGCCCACGTTGCCGTTCACCAGGGGGGTCGCTAGTTTCATTCCAACGGTCCCGCGTAGATGCGTGCTGGATCGCCGGCCCAACGACGAGAAGGTGACGCGCGTGGCTCTCCCTCCGCTGACTCCCGAACAACGAGCGGCAGCGCTCCAGAAGGCCGCCGCAGCCCGGCAGGCCCGCGCAGAGGTCAAGAATCGCCTCAAGTACTCGCAGGGGACGCTCTCCGAGGTGATCGCGCAGGGGCAGCAGGACGAGACCATCGGCAAGCTCAAGGTCCTCGCGCTGCTCGAGTCGCTCCCTGGCGTCGGCAAGGTCAAGGCGCGTGCGATCATCTCCGAGATCGGAATCTCCGAGACGCGCCGCGTGCGCGGTCTCGGACCGCACCAGGTGAAGGCTCTCGTCGACCGATTCGGGTGACCGGCTCGAGGCGCAGGCGGCCGCACCGCGCAGCTCGAGGAGTACCGCACCACCCATGACGACGACGCCTGCCCGGCTGACCGTTCTCGCCGGACCGACCGCAGTCGGCAAGGGCACGGTGTCCGCCGACGTCCGCGCCCGCTACCCCGAGGTCTGGCTCTCCGTGTCGGCGACGACGCGCTCGCCGCGACCCGGCGAGGTGGACGGGGTGCACTACCTGTTCGTCTCGGGCGACGAGTTCGACCGGATGGTCGCGCGCGGCGACCTGCTCGAGTGGGCCGTCGTGCACGGCCGCAACCGGTACGGCACGCCCCGCAAGCCGGTCGAGGAGCGGCTCGCGGCCGGCGAGCCCGCGCTCCTCGAGATCGATCTGCAGGGCGCCCGGCAGGTGCGGGAGTCCATGCCGGACGCGCACTTCGTGTTCCTGGCCCCGCCGTCGTTCGCCGAGCTCGAGCGGCGCTTGGTCGGGCGCGGGACCGAGGATGCCGAGGAACGGGAGCGCCGGCTGTCCACGGCCCGCGTGGAGCTCGCCGCCGAGGCGGAGTTCGACCAGGTGATCGTGAACGACGACGTGCACCGGGCGACGGACGAGCTGGTCCGCGGGATGGGGATCGCGACCAGGTAGGATGGGGCTAGCCCAACCCCTTTTACGTACGGGAGATCACCGTGTCCGGAACCGTCGCCGCCCCCACCGGCATCACCGACCCGCCCATCGACCGTCTGCTCGAGCGCGCCGACTCCAAGTACGCGCTGGTCCTGTACTCGGCCAAGCGCGCGCGTCAGATCAACGCCTACTACTCGCAGCTCAACGAGGGCCTGCTCGAGTACGTCGGCCCGCTCGTGGACACCCGTCCGCAGGAGAAGCCGCTGTCGATCGCGATGCGCGAGATCGACGCCGGCCTGCTGACGTCCGAGGCCACGGAGGGCTGACCGCCCCACCATGCGCATCGTCCTCGGCGTCGCGGGCGGGATCGCCGCGTACAAGGCCGTCCTCCTGCTGCGCCTGCTGCGCGAGGACGGCCACGCCGTCCGGGTGGTCCCCACGCGCGCGGCGCTCGAGTTCGTCGGGCGCGCGACGTGGGAGGCCCTGTCCGGCCAGCCGGTGACCACGGACGTGTTCGAGGACGTCGACCAGGTCGCGCACGTCGCCGTCGGCAAGCAGGCCGAGCTCGTGATCGTCGCCCCGGCCACGGCCGACCTCCTGGCGCGTGCGGCCACCGGCCAGGCGGACGACCTGCTCACCGCCACCCTCCTCGTCGCCCGCTGCCCGGTGCTGCTCGCCCCGGCCATGCACACCGAGATGTGGGAGCACCCGGCCACCGTCGCGAACGTGGCGACCCTGCGCTCGCGCGGCGTGCACGTGCTCGACCCCGCCGCCGGGCGGCTGACCGGCTCGGACACCGGTCCGGGGCGGCTGCCCGAGCCCGAGGAGATCGCCGCGGCGGCCCTGGCCATGGTCACCGACCGGCCTCGCGACCTCGAGGGGCGCCACGTCGTCGTGTCGGCCGGCGGCACCCGGGAGCCCCTGGACCCGGTTCGGTTCCTCGGCAACCGCTCGTCGGGCCGGCAAGGCGTCGCGCTCGCTCGCGCGGCGCACGCCCGCGGCGCGCGCGTCACCCTTGTGGCCGCGAACATCGACGTGCCCGCCCCGCCCGGCGTCGACGTGGTGCGCGCCGAGACCGGCGCGGAGCTGCGGGACGCCGTCCGCGCCGCCGCCAAGGACGCCGACGTCGTGGTCATGGCGGCGGCTGTCGCCGACTACCGGCCGCGCACCAGCGCGGACGCCAAGATCAAGAAGCACCGCGACGGCGCACCCACGGTGCTCGAGCTGGTGGAGACGGTCGACATCCTGGCCGAGCTGTCCGCCGACCGGCTCCGGCCCGGTCAGGTGGTCGTCGGCTTCGCCGCCGAGACGGGCGACGCGACGGGCAGCGTGCTCGAGCACGGCCGCGCCAAGGCGCTCCGCAAGGGCGCGGACCTCCTGGTGGTCAACGCCGTGGGCGGTGGCCGCGGCTTCGGCACCGACGCGAACGAGGTGACCATCCTCGACGGCGCGGGTGCGGTCGTCGCCGAGGCGAGCGGCAGCAAGGACGAGGTCGCGCACGCGGTGTGGGACGCCGTCGTCGCGCGAGCCTGAGATCTGACACCTCGCGCCGAGCGCGCCCATTACGCTGTCGGCCATGACTCAGCCCGACCTGCGCCTCTTCACGTCCGAGTCCGTGACCGAGGGGCACCCGGACAAGATCTGCGACCAGATCTCCGACGCCATCCTCGACGCGATCCTCGAGCAGGACCCGCAGGCGCGCGTGGCGGTCGAGACGATGGTGACGACGGGCCTCGTGCACGTGGCCGGCGAGGTCACCACCAGCGCGTACGTCGAGATCCCCCAGATCGTGCGGCAGGTCGTCCGGGGGATCGGCTACACGTCGTCGGCCATCGGGTTCGACGGGGACTCGTGCGGGATCTCGGTGTCGATCGGGCAGCAGTCGCCGGACATCGCGGCGGGCGTCGACAAGGCGCTCGAGGTGCGCGAGGACACGTCCGACCTCGACCCGCTGGACGCGCAGGGTGCCGGGGACCAGGGCCTGATGTTCGGCTACGCCAGCGACGACACGCCGACGCTCCTGCCGCTGCCCATCTGGCTCGCGCACCGCCTGGCCGAGCGGCTCACGCTCGTCCGCAAGGAGGGCGTCGTCCCCGGGCTGCGGCCCGACGGCAAGACCCAGGTGACGATCGGCTACGACGGCGACCGTGCCGTCCGGCTCGACACCGTGGTGCTGTCCACGCAGCACGACCCCGACGTGCAGCTCGAGACGGCGCTGCGGCCCGCGATCGCCGAGCACGTCATCGCGCCGGTGCTCGCCCAGCTCGACCTCGACACGACCGACTACCGCCTGCTGGTCAACCCGACGGGCACGTTCGTCGTCGGCGGTCCCCAGGGCGACGCAGGGCTGACCGGCCGCAAGATCATCGTCGACTCCTACGGCGGCATCGCGCGGCACGGCGGCGGCGCCTTCTCCGGCAAGGACCCGTCGAAGGTGGACCGCTCGGCCGCGTACGCGATGCGCTGGGTGGCCAAGAACATCGTCGCCGCGGGTCTGGCACGCCGCTGCGAGGTGCAGGTCGCCTACGCCATCGGCAAGGCCAACCCGGTGGGCCTCTACGTCGAGACGTTCGGCACCGAGACCGTGCCGGTCGCGCGGCTGACCGCCGCGATCCGCGAGGTCTTCGACCTGCGCCCGGCCGCGATCGTGCGCGACCTCGACCTGCTGCGGCCGATCTACCGCAAGACCGCGGCGTACGGGCACTTCGGCCGCGAGCTGCCCGAGTTCACCTGGGAGCGCACCGACCGCGTGGCGGACCTGCAGTCCGCGGTGGGCTGACCACGACCCGTTCCGCGAGCCGTCACGCGTCGGCGGCGGATGGTGAGATGACCCCGTGGACGTGAGCGGGAGCGGCGAGCAGCTCATGCTCGAGGGCCTGCCGCAGCCCCGGCGGCGCGCGCGAGCGCTGCCCGCCGGCGTCGCCCTCGCCGAGCACCAGCCGGTCGCGCGGGTGTGCGTCGACCTGCTGCCGGCGCACCTCGACCGGGTCTTCGAGTACCTCGTGCCCGCGTCGCTGGCGGACACGGCGGTGCCCGGCGCGCGGGTCAAGGTGCGGTTCGGCGCGCAGGGGGACGTCAACGGCTACGTCCTCGAGCGGGTGGACGAGGCGGAGCACGACGGCGCGCTCGTGCCGGTGCGCAAGGTGGTCTCGGCCGAGCCGGTGCTCACCCCGCAGGTCGCGCGACTCGCCCGTGCCGTCGCGGACCGGTGGGCGGGCACCCTCAACGATGTCCTCCGCCTCGCCATCCCCGCGCGGCACGCTCGGGTCGAGGCCGAGGTCCCCGCGACCGCGGCCGAGCCCCCGGCACCGTCGCCGTCGGCCACCGCGTGGGCGCCGTACCGCGGCRGGTCGGCGTTCCTCCAGCACCTCACCGCCGGCGGCGCACCCCGGGCCGTCTGGTCCGCGCTGCCGGCGGCGGCGGGGGAGCGGTGGCCCGACGCCATCGCGCAGGCCGTCGCGGCGTGCGTGCTCGGCGGCCGCGGAGCGCTCATCGTGGTGCCGKACGCCCGGGACATCGACCGCGTCCTCGCCGCGCTCGACGCGGCCGGCATCCCGCGCTGGCTGCCCGGGTCGGTGGGCGGTGCCGTCCGGCTGGCCGCGGACGACGGCCCGGCGGCGCGGTACCGGTCCTTCCTGGCGGCCCTGCGGGGGCACGCGTCGGTGGTGGTCGGGACGCGGGCGTCGGCGTTCGCCCCKGTGCAGAACCTCGGGCTCGCGGTCGTGTGGGACGACGGCGACCCGCTGCACGCCGAGCCGCGAACGCCCTACCCGCACGTGCGCGAGGTGCTGGCGCTGCGCTCCGAGCTCGAGGGCTGCGCGCTGCTCGTCGCGGCGCACGGGCGCAGCGTCGAGGCGCAGTCGCTGGTCGAGTCCGGCTGGGCGCGACAGATCACGGCCGACCGGACGACGACGCGCGCGCGGGCGGCCCGGGTGGTCGCGCTCACGTCCGTCGAGCTCGCCCGGGAGGGGCCGGCGGCGGCCGCCCGGCTGCCCGCGCCCGCGTGGAAGACGCTCCGGGACCGTCTCGCGGACGGCCCCGTGCTGGTCCAGGTGCCGCGGGCCGGGTACGTGCCGGTCGTGGCGTGCGGTCGCTGCCGGTMCGCCGCCCTCTGCGGCGTCTGCCACGGCCCGCTCGGGCTGACCAGCGCCGGCGGCGTGCCCACGTGCGGGTGGTGCGGCCGGCTGGCCACCGACTGGCGGTGCACCGAGTGCGGCGCGGGCGCGCTGCGCTCCGTGCGGGTCGGGTCGGAACGGACCGCCGAGGAGCTCGGTCGCGCGTTCCCGGGTGTGCCGGTTCGCGTGTCGGGTGCGCGCGCCTCGGCCGGCGTGCTGGCGACCGTCCCGGACGTCCCGGCCGTCGTCGTCAGCACGCCTGGCGCCGAACCGGTGGCGCCAGGCGGGTACGCGGCGGCCCTCCTGCTCGACGCCGCCGTGAGCACCGCCGGTGTCTCCCTGCGCACCGGGGAGGACGCGCTGCGTCGCTGGCTCGCGGCCGCGGCCCTGGTGCGGCCGTCGTCCGAGGGTGGGGTCGTCGTGCTGGTCGGCGACGCCGAGGAGCGCGCGACGCAGGCCCTCGTGCGGTGGGACCCGACGGGGTACGCGTCGCGGGAGCTCGCGGAGCGGGCCGAGCTCGCGCTGCCGCCCGCGGTCCGCATGGCGGCCGTCACCGGGCCCCGAGACGCCGTGGACATCCTCCTCACGCGGCTGGACCTGCCGGACGCCGAGGTCCTGGGCCCGGTGCCGGTCGGCGAGGCCGAGGCCGGAGCGCTGGAGCCGGACGTCCGGGCGATCGTCCGCGTGCCGCGGCCCCGGGGCGCCGCCCTCGCGCGCGCCCTGTCGGCGTCGTTGGCCGTGCGCAGCGCCCGCCGCGAAGGCGGGTCGGTCCGCGTGGTCCTGGACCCGACGGAGCTGGGGTGAGCCGCGCGTGATCGACGCCGTGGTCTTCGACCTGGGCAACGTGCTCGTGGGCTGGGACCCGCACCGCCCGTTCGTCGGTCGCCTGCCCGCGCGCGAGGTCGACGCCTTCTTCACGGACCTCGACTTCGCGGCGTTCAACCACGAGCAGGACGCGGGGCGCTCGTGGGCCGATGCGCGTCGCGCGCTGGCGGGTACCGCGCCCGAGCACCTGCCCGCGCTGGACCTGTACGTCGCGCACTTCGCCGACACGCTGGTCGGTCCGGTCGCGGGCACCGAGCGGCTGGTCCGGGACCTGGCGACGCTCGGGGTGCGGCTCCTCGGCCTGACCAACTGGTCCGCCGAGACGTTCCACCTGGCCGAACCCGCCGCACCGGCGATCGGTCTGCTCGAGGGCGTGCTGGTGTCCGGCGAGGTGGGTGTCGCGAAGCCCGACCCACGCGTGTTCGCCCTGCTCACCCAGCGGTTCGGCCTGGACCCGGGCCGGACGCTCTTCACCGACGACTCGGCCACCAACGTCGCCGCGGCGGCCGCGGCTGGCTTCCAGGCGGTGCTCTTCACGTCGGCGGACGCCCTGCGGGCGGACCTGGCCGCGCGCGGGCTCGCGCTGCCGCGCACCTAGGATCGACGCCATGCGACTGCTCTTCGCCGGAACTCCCGCGGCCGCGGTGCCGTCGCTCGAGGCGCTCCTCGCCTCCCGTCACGAGGTGGTCGCCGTCCTCACGCGCCCCGACGCCCGCTCCGGGCGCGGCCGCGCGTCGGCGCAGAGCGAGATCAAGACGCGCGCGCTGGAGGCCGGGCTCGAGGTGCTCACGCCGCAGCGCCCGCGCGACGAGGAGTTCCAGGCCCGGTTGGCCGAGCTGGCCGTCGACGCGGCACCGGTGGTCGCGTACGGCGCGCTGATCCCGCCCGCCCTGCTCGACGTGCCCGTGCACGGCTGGGTCAACCTGCACTTCTCCGTCCTGCCCGCCTGGCGCGGGGCCGCACCGGTGCAGCACGCGATCATCGCCGGCGACGAGGTCACCGGTGCGTCGACGTTCCGGCTCGAGGCGGGCCTCGACACCGGGCCGGTCTTCGGGTTCCTCACCGAGACGATCCGGCCGCGCGACACGTCGGGGGACCTGCTCGGACGCCTCGCGGTGGCCGGGGCCGACCTGCTCGTGCGCACCCTCGACGCCCTCGAGGACGGCATCCTCAGCCCGGTCGAGCAGTCGACCGAGGGGGTCAGCCTCGCGCCGAAGATCGAGGTCGAGGACGCGCGGGTGCGCTGGTCGCACCCCGCGCACGCCGTCGACCGGAGGATCCGCGGCTGCACCCCCGCGCCGGGCGCCTGGACGACGCTGCCGGACGGCTCGCGGCTCGGCCTCGCGCCCGTGCGGCTCGCGCCGGACGTCACGGACCTGGCGCCCGGTCGGTTGCAGGTCGGCAAGAAGGAGGTGCTCGTCGGGACCGGCGGGCACGCGGTGCGGCTGACCGAGGTGACCCCGCAGGGCAAGCGCGCGATGGCGGCGGCGGACTGGGCCCGCGGCGCGCGGCTCGACGCCGACACCGTGCTGGGTAGTGCGGCATGAGCCCCGTGGACGACCGGCGCGACCCGCAGGGCCGGCAGCGCGGCGCGGCCCGGTCGCAGGGCCGGACGCAGCGCTCGGCCG
>NZ_JBFUKJ010000029.1:0-46354 GCF_056400905.1 Cellulomonas sp. P4_H12 | reverse complement strand
GCATCACCGGTCAGGTCGTTCAACCACCCCTTGAGCGGCTCCAGGTGCTCCATCAACCACCCGAGCCCGGCACCGATCAACGACCCCAACGGATCGATCACCGTCGCCGCCACATCCAGCGCCGCACCCACCCCGGACAGCCCGACCGCGACCCACGACCCCGACTCCAACGACGAGCACAGGCTGGTGACCGAATCCAGCACACCCGCACCACCGAACGCGGTGGACGTGTCGACGCGCGAGGCGACCAGCGGGTTGTCGCTCACGAGGTGCCCCCATCTCGTCCGTCCACGTCGATGGCGGCCACGGTATCGAACGATGCGGCTCGGAGGCGCGGCACGAACGCCCGAGGGGGCCCACCGTKMACGGTGGGCCCCCTCGGGGTCAGGCAGGTGAGGTCGAGATCAGCGGTAGTCGCCGAAGTCGATGTCCTCGAGCGGGATCGCCTCGCCGGAGCCGAGGCCCAGGGCGGGGAAGTCGATCTCGTCATAGCCGAAGGTCGGGTACAGCTCGGCCTTGGCCTCCTCGGTGGGCTCGACCGCGATGTTGCCGTAGCGGGGCAGACCCGTGCCGGCCGGGATGAGCTTGCCGAGGATGACGTTCTCCTTGAGGCCGAGCAGCGGGTCGGAACGACCCGACATCGCGGCCTCGGTGAGCACCCGGGTGGTCTCCTGGAAGGAGGCCGCCGACAGCCACGAGTCCGTCGCGAGCGACGCCTTCGTGATGCCCATGAGCTCCGGACGGCCCGACGCCGGCTGGCCGCCCTCGGACACCGCTGCGCGGTTCGCGTCCTCGAAGCGCCCACGCTCGGCGAGCTCGCCGGGCAGCAGGTCGGTGGTGCCGGAGTCGAGAACCGTCACGCGACGCAGCATCTGCCGCACGATGACCTCGATGTGCTTGTCGTGGATGTCCACACCCTGCGAGGAGTAGACGACCTGCACCTCGTCGACCAGGTGCTTCTGCGTGGCACGCGGGCCGAGGATGCGCAGGACCTTCTTCGGGTCCACCGCACCGACGACCAGCTGGGTGCCGACCGAGACGTGGTCGCCGTCCGAGACCAGCAGGCGCGAACGCTTGGTGATCGGGTAGGCGATCTCCTCCGAGCCGTCGTCCGGCGTGAGGACGAGACGACGCGAACGGTCACCCTCCTCGACCGCGATGCGGCCCGAGAACTCCGCGATCGGCGCCTCACCCTTGGGGGTGCGGGCCTCGAAGAGCTCCTGGACACGCGGCAGACCCTGCGTGATGTCGTCGGCCGACGCCACACCACCGGTGTGGAAGGTACGCATCGTCAGCTGCGTGCCGGGCTCACCGATCGACTGGGCCGCGATGATGCCGACGGCCTCGCCGATGTCGACGAGCTTGCCGGTGGCCAGCGAACGGCCGTAGCAGCGCGCGCAGGTGCCGACGCGGGACTCGCAGGTGAGCACCGAGCGGATCTTGAGCGTGTCGACGCCCGCCTCGAGGAGGCGGTCGAGCAGCACGTCGCCGACGTCGTCACCGGCGTGGCCGATGATCTCGCCGTCCACCTCGATGTCGCTCGCCAGCGTGCGCGAGTAGACGCTCGTCTCCACCTTGTCGTGACGACGCAGGGCGCCGTCCGACCCGGGGACACCGATCGGCATGGTCAGACCACGCTCGGTGCCGCAGTCGTCCTCACGGACGATGACGTCCTGCGAGACGTCCACCAGACGACGGGTCAGGTAGCCCGAGTCGGCGGTCCGCAGAGCGGTGTCCGCCAGACCCTTGCGGGCACCGTGCGTCGCGATGAAGTACTCGAGGACCGACAGCCCCTCGCGGTAGTTCGACTTGATCGGGCGCGGGATGATCTCGCCCTTCGGGTTGGCCACGAGGCCACGCATGCCGGCGATCTGGCGAACCTGCATCCAGTTACCACGCGCACCCGAGCCGACCATCTTGTAGACGGTGTTCTGGCGCGGGAAGTTCTCCCGCATCGCGTCGGCGACCTTGTCGGTGGCCTGCGTCCAGATCTCGATGAGCTCCTGGCGACGCTCGTCGTCGGTGATGAGGCCCTTCTCGTACTGGCCCTGCACCTTCGCCGCGCGACCCTCGTGCGCCTCGAGGATCTCCGCCTTCGCCGCCGGGGTGGCGACGTCGGAGATGGAGATCGTCACGCCCGAGCGGGTGGCCCAGCGGAAGCCGGCCTCCTTCAGGGCGTCGAGCGAGGCCGCGACCTCGACCTTCGGGTAGCGCTCGGCCAGGTCGTTGACGATGACCGAGAGACGCTTCTTGTCGACGACGCCGTTCTCGTACGGGTAGTCGACGGGCAGCAGCTCGTTGAACAGCGCACGACCCAGGGTCGTCTCGAAGAGCAGCGGCTCACCCTCGGTCCAGCCCTCGGGCGCGTCCTCCTCGGCCAGGACCAGGTCGTCGAAGCGGATCTTCACCACGGCGTTGAGGTCCAGGCTGCCCTGGTCGAACGCCATGATCGCCTCGGAGACCGTGCTGAACGCGCGGCCGGCGCCGAGCGCCTCGTCCTTGTCGTTGGTCAGGTGGTACAGGCCGATGATCATGTCCTGCGAGGGCATGGTCACCGGACGACCGTCCGACGGCTTGAGGATGTTGTTGCTCGAGAGCATGAGGATGCGGGCCTCGGCCTGCGCCTCGGCGCTCAGGGGCAGGTGGACGGCCATCTGGTCACCGTCGAAGTCCGCGTTGAACGCGGCGCAGACGAGCGGGTGCAGGTGGATCGCCTTGCCCTCGACCAGCTGGGGCTCGAACGCCTGGATGCCGAGACGGTGCAGCGTGGGTGCGCGGTTGAGCAGCACCGGGTGCTCCGTGATGACCTCCTCGAGCACGTCCCAGACGACGGGACGCGCGCGCTCGACCATGCGCTTGGCCGACTTGATATTCTGCGCGTGGTTCAGGTCGACCAGGCGCTTCATCACGAACGGCTTGAACAGCTCGAGCGCCATCTGCTTCGGCAGGCCGCACTGGTGGAGCTTGAGCTGCGGGCCGACGACGATGACCGAACGGCCCGAGTAGTCGACGCGCTTGCCGAGCAGGTTCTGACGGAACCGACCCTGCTTGCCCTTGAGCATGTCCGAGATGGACTTGAGCGGGCGGTTGCCCGGACCCGTCACCGGACGGCCGCGGCGGCCGTTGTCGAACAGCGAGTCGACGGCCTCCTGGAGCATCCGCTTCTCGTTGTTGACGAT
Organism: Cellulomonas sp. P4_H12; assembly: GCF_056400905.1. Lineage (NCBI taxonomy): Bacteria > Bacillati > Actinomycetota > Actinomycetes > Micrococcales > Cellulomonadaceae > Cellulomonas > Cellulomonas sp. P4_H12. Next base: position 43,175 of record NZ_JBFUKJ010000029.1, on the reverse strand, counting down.
GATCTCGGGCGCGCCGAGGTCGAGCAGCCGCTTGAGGCGGTTGTTCCGGTTGATCACGCGGCGGTACAGGTCGTTCAGGTCCGAGGTGGCGAAACGGCCACCGTCGAGCTGGACCATCGGACGCAGGTCCGGCGGGATGACCGGGACGGCGTCGAGCACCATGCCGGTGGGCGAGTTGGTCGTCGTGAGGAACGCGTTGACGACCTTCAGGCGCTTGAGGGCACGCGTCTTGCGCTGGCCCTTGCCGGTCTTGATGATCTCGCGCAGCGAGTCGGACTCGGCCTCGAGGTCGAACGCCTCGAGACGCTTCTGGATCGCCGCGGCGCCCATCGAGCCCTCGAAGTAGTTGCCGTACCGGTCCTGGAGCTGGCGGTACAGCATCTCGTCGCCCTCGAGGTCCGCGACCTTGAGGTTCTTGAACCGGTCCCAGACCTGGTCCAGGCGGTCGAGCTCGAGGTCGGCACGCTTGCGCAGCTGAGCCATCTCGCGCTCGGCCGAGTCGCGCACCTTGCGGCGGGCGTCGGCCTTGGCACCCTCGGCCTCGAGCTCGGCCAGGTCGGCCTCGAGCTTCTGGGCGCGGGTGTTGATGTCGTTGTCGCGGCGGTCCGAGATCTCCTTCTTCTCCAGGTCGATCCCGTTCTGGAGGTTGGGGAGGTCCTCGTGCCGACCGTCGACGTCGACCCAGGTGATCATGTAGGCCGCGAAGTAGATGACCTTCTCGAGGTCCTTCGGGGCGAGGTCGAGCAGGTAGCCGAGGCGCGACGGCACACCCTTGAAGAACCAGATGTGCGTGACGGGCGCGGCCAGCTCGATGTGGCCCATGCGCTCACGACGGACCTTCGAGCGGGTCACCTCGACGCCGCAGCGCTCGCAGATGATGCCCTTGAAGCGCACGCGCTTGTACTTGCCGCAGTAGCACTCCCAGTCCCGGGTGGGACCGAAGATCTTCTCGCAGAACAGGCCATCCTTCTCCGGCTTCAGGGTCCGGTAGTTGATGGTCTCGGGCTTCTTCACCTCACCGTGCGACCAGGCACGGATGTCGTCGGCCGAGGCAAGGCCGATACGCAGCTCGTCGAAGACGTTGACGTCGAGCAAGGGGGGTCCTACTTCCTTCGCTTGCCGGTTTTCATTCTGTGAATGCAGCCCGGCGGAACGGAAATGTTTCTAGGGGTACTTGTGCGGGCACCCGGTGCGGCATCTCGTAAGAGCAGCCGCACCGGGGCTCGACGTCAGATCTCTTCGACGCTGCTGGCGTTCGGGCGCCGGGACAGGTCGATGCCGAGCTCCTCCGCTGCGCGGTAGACCTCGTCGTCGTTCTCCTTCATGTCGATGGAGACGCCGTCCGAGGAGAGCACCTCCACGTTCAGGCAGAGCGACTGCATCTCCTTGAGGAGCACCTTGAAGGACTCCGGGATGCCCGAGTCGGGGATGTTCTCCCCCTTGACGATCGCCTCGTACACCTTCACGCGGCCGGGGACGTCGTCCGACTTGATGGTGAGGAGCTCCTGGAGCGTGTAGGCAGCGCCGTACGCCTCCAGGGCCCAGACCTCCATCTCGCCGAACCGCTGGCCACCGAACTGCGCCTTACCACCCAGCGGCTGCTGCGTGATCATCGAGTACGGACCCGTGGAGCGTGCGTGGATCTTGTCGTCGACAAGGTGGTGCAGCTTGAGGATGTACATGTAGCCGACCGCGACCGGCTCCGGGAACGGCTCGCCGGAGCGCCCGTCGAACAGGCGCGCCTTGCCGTCACCACCCACGGTGCGCTCGCCGTCACGGTTCGGCAGCGTGGCCGAGAGCAGACCCGTGAGGGTCGTCTCCGGGACACCGTCGAACACGGGCGTCGCGACCGGGTTGCCGGCCGGCGACGACGCGGCGATGGCCGGGACGTCGTCCCGCCACGAGACGTCACCCTCGGCGAGCTGGATGTCCCAGCCCTGCTTGGCCACCCAGCCGAGGTGCGTCTCGAGGACCTGGCCGACGTTCATGCGGCCGGGCACACCGAGCGGGTTGAGGACGACGTCGACCGCGGTCCCGTCCGCGAGGAACGGCATGTCCTCGACGGGCAGGATCTTGGAGATGACGCCCTTGTTGCCGTGACGGCCGGCGAGCTTGTCGCCGTCCGTGATCTTGCGGCGCTGCGCGATGTACACGCGGACCAGCTCGTTCACGCCGGCGGGCAGCTCGTCGCCGTCCTCACGGCTGAACGTGCGGACCTCGATGACCGTGCCGGACTCGCCGTGCGGGACCTTGAGCGACGTGTCGCGGACCTCGCGCGCCTTCTCGCCGAAGATCGCGCGGAGCAGGCGCTCCTCCGGGGTCAGCTCGGTCTCGCCCTTGGGCGTGACCTTGCCGACGAGGATGTCGCCGGCCGCGACCTCGGCGCCGATGCGGATGATGCCGCGCTCGTCCAGGTCCGCGAGGACCTCCTCGGAGACGTTCGGGATGTCCCGCGTGATCTCCTCCGGGCCGAGCTTGGTGTCGCGCGCGTCGACCTCGTGCTCCTCGATGTGGATCGAGGACAGGACGTCGTCCTGCACGAGGCGCTGCGACAGGATGATCGCGTCCTCGTAGTTGTGGCCCTCCCACGACATGAACGCGACCAGCAGGTTGCGGCCGAGCGCGAGCTCGCCCTCGTCCGTGGCCGGGCCGTCGGCGAGCACCGAGTTGACCTCGACGCGGGCGCCGGTGTCGACCAGCACGCGCTGGTTGTACGAGGTGCCCTGGTTCGAGCGGCGGAACTTCGCCACGCGGTACGTCGACGTGGTGGCGTCGTCGTTGGCGACGACGATCAGGTCGGCCGACACCTCGGTGACGACACCCGGCTTCGTCGCGACGATGACGTCGCCCGCGTCGATGGCCGCACGACGCTCCATGCCGGTGCCCACGAGCGGGGCCTCGGAACGGACCAGCGGGACGGCCTGGCGCTGCATGTTGGCACCCATGAGGGCGCGGTTGGCGTCGTCGTGCTCGAGGAACGGGATCAGGGCCGTGGCCACCGACACCATCTGGCGCGGGGAGACGTCCATGTAGTCGACGGCCTCGCCGGCGACGTACTCGATCTCTCCGCCCTTGACGCGGACGAGGACGCGGTCCTCCTCGAAGGCACCGTTCGCCTTGAGCGGGGCGTTCGCCTGCGCGATGACGTGGCGGTCCTCGTCGTCGGCCGTCAGGTAGTGGACCTCGTCCGAGACCTTGCCCTTGATGACCTTGCGGTACGGCGTCTCGACGAAGCCGAACGGGTTGATCCGCCCGTACGTGGCGAGCGAGCCGATGAGGCCGATGTTCGGGCCCTCAGGGGTCTCGATCGGGCACATGCGGCCGTAGTGCGACGGGTGGACGTCACGGACCTCCATGCCGGCGCGGTCGCGGGACAGACCACCCGGGCCGAGCGCGGACAGGCGACGCTTGTGCGTCAGACCCGCGAGCGGGTTGTTCTGGTCCATGAACTGCGACAGCTGCGACGTGCCGAAGAACTCCTTGATCGACGCCACCACGGGGCGGATGTTGATCAGGGTCTGCGGCGTGATCGCCTCGACGTCCTGCGTCGTCATGCGCTCGCGCACGACGCGCTCCATCCGCGACAGGCCCGTGCGGACCTGGTTCTGGATGAGCTCGCCGACCGCGCGGATGCGACGGTTGCCGAAGTGGTCGATGTCGTCGGGCTCGACGCGGATGTCGACCGACTCGCCGGCCCGCGTGCCGGGCAGCGTGGGCAGGTCGATGTGCAGCGACGCGAGGTACTTGATGGTCGCGACGACGTCGTCCTTGGACAGCACGGAGTCCGCGAGCGGCACGTCCAGGCCGAGCTTCTTGTTCAGCTTGTAGCGGCCGACCTTCGCCAGGTCGTAGCGCTTCGGGTTGAAGTAGAAGTTCTCGATGAGCGCGCGACCGGCCTCGACCGTGGGCGGCTCGCCCGGGCGGATCTTGCGGTAGAGGTCGAGCAGCGCCTCGTCCTGCGTCTGGACGTGGTCCTTGTCCAGGGTGTCGATGACGGCCGGGTACGCCGCGAACTCCTCGCGGATCTCCGCGTCCGTCATGCCGAGCGCCTTGAGCAGCACCGTGGCGTTCTGCTTGCGCTTGCGGTCGACGCGCACGCCGACGTTGTCGCGCTTGTCGATCTCGAACTCGAGCCAGGCACCACGGCTCGGGATGACCTTGGCGGTGAGGACGTCCTTGTCGGACGTCTTGTCGGCGGTGCGCTCGAAGTACACGCCGGGCGAGCGCACGAGCTGCGAGACGACCACGCGCTCGGTGCCGTTGATGATGAAGGTGCCGCGCTCCGTCATGAGCGGGAAGTCGCCCATGAAGACCGTCTGGCTCTTGATCTCACCGGTGGTGTAGTTGACGAACTCCGCCGTGACGAACAGCGGGGCGGCGAAGGTGAAGTCCTTCTCCTTGCACTCCTCGGCCGTGTACTTCGGCGGCTCGAAGCGGTGCTCGCGGAACGACAGCGACATGGATCCGCCGAAGTCCTCGATAGGTGAGATCTCCTCGAAGATCTCCTCGAGACCAGCGGTCTCGGGAACGTCCTGCCGACCGGCCTCGAGGGCCTTGGCCACACGGCCCTGCCACTTCTCGTTGCCGAGCAGCCAGTCGAAGCTCTCCGTCTGCAGACCGAGCAGGTCCGGGACCTCGAGGGGCTCGTGGATCTTGGCGAAAGAGATACGGCGGGATGCGGTGCGGTTCGCGATGGCGTCGGCGGTCGGAGCAGAAGGGGTGCGCGAGGCAGCCAAAAGAGGGGTCCTTCCCAGCGGATCGAGTGCACGCTGCGCTGGTCCTGGCTAGGCGCGATCCCCCGGCCGGCGAGCCTCCGGACGTCGTGTACGAACGACGAGGGTGGGCTCGGGTTATACGGGATCGCGGGCACAGGCCAGCGCAAAGCGCTAGCATACTCGGCCGCTGTGGCTAAGTCCACCCGGCATCGACACCTCGGGGCGAGCTCCCCGTCGACATCGACGTGGACCCTGAGGCGTCCGGTAGAACAGGCGGCTCCGCCCGTCCGGCGACGACGTTGTCGCCGCGCACATGGTGGCACACCCCGCGGGCCGACGAAAGCCTGGCACCCGTCCGGCTGTGGACGGACCGGGTGACCGCGACGGTCGCGGCGCGACGAAGCCCGCACCCCTCGTGGGGGCACGGGCTTCGTCGGACGTGCTGCGGGAGCGCTGCTCCCTACCTCCGACCGGTCGGCGGACCGACCTGGTCGGAGGCGGTGATCACTTGAGGGTGACGGTGGCGCCAGCGGCCTCGAGGGTCGCCTTGGCCTTCTCGGCAGCGTCCTTGGCGACGCCCTCGAGGACGGCCTTGGGGGCGGCGTCAACGAGGTCCTTGGCCTCCTTCAGGCCGAGGGACGTCAGGACGCGCACCTCCTTGATGACCTGGATCTTCTTGTCACCGGCGGCCTCGAGGACGACGTCGAACGAGTCCTTCTCCTCCTCGGCCTCGGCCTCGGCGGCGCCGCCGCCGGCGCCCGGAGCGGCCGCGACGGCGACCGGAGCAGCAGCGGTGACCTCGAAGGTCTCCTCGAACGCCTTCACGAACTCGGAGAGCTCGATGAGGGAGAGCTCCTTGAACGCGTCGATGAGCTCGGTGGTGGTGAGCTTCGCCATGATGGCGGTTCCTTCCGTTCGATGCTCGGTGGCCACGGCGGCCGGACCGAGCGGGGGTTCAGTGAGTGCCTGGAGCCGACGGCTCAGGCAGCGACCTCGGTCGACTCCTCCAGCTTGAGCCGGAGAGCGTCGACGGTGCGTGCAGCCTGAGCGGCCGGGGCGGTGAACAGGTAGGCCGCCTGGAACAGCGACGCCTTGAACACGCCGGCGGCCTTGGCCAGCAGAACCTCACGGGACTCGAGGTCCGCGAGCTTGGTGACGTCCGCAGCGGTCAGGGCGCGCCCGTCGAGGACACCGCCCTTGATGACCAGTGCGGGGTTCGCCTTGGCGAAGTCACGCAGTCCCTTGGCCGCCTCGACCGGGTCGCCGGAGACGAAGGCGATCGCCGACGGGCCCGCGAGCGCGTCGTCGAGGCCAGTCAGTCCGGCGTCCTTGGCCGCGATCGCGGTCAGCGTGTTCTTCACCACGGAGTACGTTGCGTTGCCGCTGAGCGCCTTGCGCAGCTTCTTGAGCTGAGCAACGGTGAGCCCGCGGTACTCGGTCAGCACGGCCGCGTTGGAGTCGCGGAACAGGTCCGTGAGCTCTGCGACAGCGGCTGCCTTGTCCGGCCTCGCCATGGCAATCCTTCCGATGGTGGTGCCACCGGTCGTCACGCCCCGCAAACGAAAGAGCCCCGCGCAGGCGCGGGGCTCGTCAGGCACATCGGCGCGAACCGATCCATCCGGGAACTCTCACCTGCGCTGGCCTCCGCTGCTGCGGGACTTCGGGCGGACCGAGATGCGCACTGGTGTGAGCACGACGGACCGACGACCGGCGGTCTTTGGATGCTCCCAAGGTACGGCACCGGGCGACGACGACCAAATCCGTCCCCATCCGGGCACGGTCTCGGTCCGAACCATGTGGTGCATGCACGTACCCGTCCTACGAAGGAGCCACTCATGACCCAGTCCCCGAACCGCCTCGTCGGGACGATCTTCGGCGTCGTCTACCTGCTCGTCGGTCTTGCCGGGTTCGTCGTCACCGGCGGCGTCTCGTTCGCCGCCACGGAGGGCGAGCCGCTGATCGTCTTCGACGTCAACCCGCTGCACAACATCGTCCACCTGCTCATCGGCGCGGCGCTCCTCATCGCCGCGCGCTCGTCGGTGCGCGCCGCCAAGGGTATGAACACGACCATCGGCGCGGTGTACCTGCTGGTCGGCATCCTCGGGCTGTTCCTGGTCGGCTCCAGCGCGAACATCCTCGCCCTCAACGGCGCGGACAACGTCCTGCACTTCGCCAGCGCGATCCTCCTGCTGGGCGTCGGCCTCGCCGCCGACACGAGCCGGCGCGAGGTCGGCAGCGCGCGGACGGCATGACCGTGCTCGCCACCGCCCGGCCGACACTGCCCTTCGCGCCCGACGAGGACGCCCTCGCGTTCGTCGGTCGGACCGGGTCGGCCTACGCGGCCCTCGGCGCGGGCCTCGTCCTGGTCGCGCTGGGGTCGGAGCACGTCGCGCACCACCTCGGGCTCGGGGTCGGGGCGCTCGCGCTCGGCGCCGCCGAGCTGGTCTGGGCCGTCGTCGCGCTGCGCGGTCCGGCGCCGCTCCCCCGCGTCGCACTCGGCGTCCTGCTCGGCGGCGCGGTCGGCTGGCTGGCAGCAGCGGCGAGCGCCACGGGCACGCTCGGACTCGCCAACGCGGTCGCCGTGACCCTGCAGCTCGCGGCCGCGGTCCTCCTGGCGGTCTGCCTGCGGTCCGTGGGGTCGGCGAGGGCCGCCGGGCCGGTCGCTCGCCTGACCGTCCTGGCGGTCGGCTCCCTGGTCGCGGCGGCGATCACCGTGCCGGGTCTTGCGGCGACCGCCGCCGGCACCGCCGCACCGGGGATGCCGGGGATGGGGTCGTCGCACCACGGTCACGGCTGACCGGTCGGCGCGGGTCCGCGCCGACGACGACCGTGGCTCAGGCCGCGCCGTGCGCGCTGAACGTGCACCAGTTGACGAAGCCCTCGGGGCTCTGACGGTCGATGCGTCCGCGGGCGGCGTGCAGGGCGCGGGCCATCGTCCTGCCCTCGCGCAGCTCGCGGTGCAGCTCGAGCATGAGGTCGACCGCCGCGACGTCGGGAACGGCGGCGATGCTGGCGACGACTCCCGCCGTGCCCTGGGCAAGCATGGCGCTGACGAACCCGAGCACCTCGTCGCCCAGGTAGGCGACGTCCGCGCCCGAATGGCAGGACGCCAGCACGAGCCGGTGCGGCGCGACGCCCGCACCGTGCAGCTCCTGGACCGTCACCGGACCGTCCGCGAGCAGCAGCGACGAGAACATCGGGTTGTCGGCGCGGGGCGAGCCGTGGCAGGCGAGGTGCGCGAGGTCCGCGTCCGTGAGCGCCGCGACGACAGCCTCCGCGTGGCTCTGCTCGCGCGTGAGGACCTGCGCCCCGGGATGGACCTTCTCGAGGGTCACGACCTCCTCGCGCGCACCGTCGAGCTCGGGCCCTGCGACGAGCACGGTGCGCCCCGGGCTCGTGTGCGCGAGGGCCGCCCGTCGGGTGCGCACCCAGAACGTCGCCGAGGGCGCCTGCGTCAGCGGTCCGTCGTKCAGGCACGACCACGGCACGCCGTGCAGAACGCCGACCGGGACGACGACGAGCTCCGCGTCCGCCGGGACGCCGAGCGGCGCCGTCAGCAGGGCGCGCAGGCGAGCGATGCGCAGGTCCGCGCTCGCCCGCGCCGCACCCGCCGCTGCCGAGCCACGGGGGTTCGCGAGCCGGCGCAGCGCGAAGAGCAACGGGCGCAGCTCGTCCATGACCTCGCCGTCCGAGCAGAGCTCGACCAGGCGTGCGCGGCGCGGCTCGACGACGACGGCGACGAGGCGCGCTTCGAAACGTCCGAACTCCACGAGCGTCCGCTCACCGAGGCTCGCGCGCAGATCCGCGAGACCGACGACGTCGATGGACGGATCTGCTCTCTGCGGCTCGAGGGTCTGTCGCCACTCCGCCGCGCGCAGCCGGTGCTCGTCGTGCCGCTCCGCGCCGGGTCCGGAGCGGTCGACGCTGTCCGACGGCTCCGCGTCGTGGTGCTGATGCGCGCGGGTGAGCGGGACCGAGACGGCGGGTGCCCGCGCGAGCAGCGCCGCTGCCCGGGTGCGCTCCATCCAGGCGAGGGTGCGAGCCGGTGAGCCGCGGTCCAGGTAGACACCCAGACCGATCTCGCCCAGTTCGGCGCCGTGGCCGGAGGCCAGCGCACGCAGCTCGATCGTCGGCAGGCTGGACCGATGGTGCGCGAGGTCCCGCAGACCGGAGCGGCAGTGGGCGAGGGCATCGTGCGACCGACTCTCGACCCGGGCGGCCAGCGCGGCGGCGACCCGGCCACGCAGCCGCACCAGGACCTGACCCGACCGTGCCAGGCCGTCCGCCCGCGACAACGTCTGCACGGCGTCCCGGTCCCGATGGATGTCGAGCGCCACGCGGCCCGCGACCAGGTAGGCCTCGACGGCGCTGTGCAGGTTGCCGGCACGCTCGAAGCGGCCCGCGGCCCGGCGCGCGACGACGAGCTCGGCCGGACCGGCCCGGCCCAGACGGAGCCGCGACTCCACCCCGATGACCACCGCGTGGTCCCGCGAGACCCCCCTCCGCTGGCGCCGGGCCTCGTCGGCGACCTCGTCGGCGAGCGCTCCCGCGCGATCGAGCTCACCGGCGAGCAGCGAGATCCGTGCCAGACGGAGCCGCGCCTCCGTGGCGAGCAGCGGCACGCCCGCGAGGACGAACTCCTCGGCGGCTCGCTCGGCGGCCACGGACGCCTCCGGGAGCAGCCGCAGGTCGACCATCGCGTCCGCGTACTCCGTGTAGTACTCCCCCAGCGGCATCCCGGCCCGCTCGTAGGCCTCGGCCGACCGGTGGAACTCGCGGAGCCCCTCGATCAGGTGGCCCGCCCGGACGGCGATCCAGGCGCGGGTCTGGATCAGGATCGCCTGCAGGGCCGGCAGCTGGGCAGATCGCCGGATGGCCTCGTCGGCCTGGAGGAGGGCCGAGTCGTACACGCCCCGTTCCGCGAGCACGAGCGCCAGGTTGTTGCTGGCCACTGCCGCGAGCCGGTCGTCGACACCGGGCACGCGCAGCACCCATCTGAGCTTCGCCTCGGCGGCGGCCAGGCGGCCCGCGGCCTGGTCGGCGACCGCCCGGGACAGCTGGATCTGGGCGAGAAGCCTGCGTTGCTCGGCACCGTCGACGCTGTTCGCCCGGGCGATGGCCTCGGCCGCCACGGCGAGGTCGCGAGCCGACGCCGTCGAGCTGCCCAGCTCGAGGAGGACCGCGGCGCGGCTCATGAGGGCGAGGGCCTCGACGTGGTGCAGCTGATGACGACGAGCGACACGCACCGCCTCGTTGAGAGTGCGACGCGCCGCCGATTCGTCCCATCGTGCCCGAAATGCCCACGCCAACGCCCGTAGGCTCAGGCCGAGGAGCTCCGGGTCCCTCAACCTCCGAGCAGTGGCGACGAGGGCGACCGCCTGGGGCTCGACAGCACGTGGATCAGCGTCGACGGCATCCATGAGCGCGCGCGCATGTATCAGGAGGTCGGCTCGGCCCTCCAAGGATGCGTAGGGCTCGTGGTCCGACCTCGCCGGCTCGGTTCCGAGCCTGGACGGGCACATCTTCAGGATTCTAGGCGGACAACAAGGAGCAGAAGTGAGCGAACTCCCCGGCGGTCCCGGTCGGCCCTTCGGTGGCAATCCGGGTCGACCCTTCGGCGACGAGTACGACAACCTGCGCGCTGCGACCGGCATCGACGCGCGCGTCCGCCAGCGGGTGCAGAAGCAGGTCACGGAGCTGACGCAGCGACGCACCGACGACCGTCGCCGGCGCAACCTCGTCGGTGCGGTGCAGTCCAGGTGGGCCAGCACCCGGCGCGTGCCGATCGACCTCGTCACCACCACGGAGGGACCCGACTCACTCGTCCTGCGCGGCGAGATCCTGCTCCGCCAGACGTCGTGGGAGGACGCGCGGGTGCGGGCCTACGTCGAGGGTCGCGGGCTGCGGCGCGAACCCGTCGGGTGCGAGGCCCTCGAGAGCCGGCTCGTGCGACTCGTCGCCGACGAGGCGACGACGACCCGCCAGCTGGACGACATCGTCGCCGAGCTCCGCGACCGCGGGCACGCTGCCTCGCTGACGCACGTGACCCCGTTGCAGCCGGTGGTGAAGCCCTGCAGCAGCGTCGCTGCCACGGCCATCGAGGCGTTCCCCGACTATCCCGTCAGCTCGGGCGACAGCGACGGCGTCAAGGTCGCCATCGTCGACACCGGGATCGACGGCCGCCCCCGCACCGACGGGTGGCTGGTGGGGATCCCCCGGACGCCCGACGACGCCGCGACACCCGAGAACGACTCGAACGTCGACCCGCTGGACGTCGACCCGCTGGACGGCCTGCTCGACTTCTCGGCCGGCCACGGCACCTTCGTGAGCGGCATCGTGGCGCAGGTCGCGCCGGGTGCCGACATCACGGTGTACCGCGCGCTCACCACGGCGGGCACCGGGTCGGAGATCGACGTCGCGTGCGCGCTGATCCACGCCGTGCGCGACGGCGCGCAGATCGTCAACCTGTCGCTCGGCACCCAGACGCTGTCGAACCAGCCGGCGCTCGCCCTCGCGGTGGCGCTGGAGGTCATCGCCGAGCACGAGCGCGACACGAGCACCGAGACGCTGATCGTGGCGGCCGCCGGGAACTTCGGCGACACGGTCCCCACCTGGCCGGCCGCGTTCCGGCGCGTCGTCTCCGTGGGCTCGCTGACGTCGGACCTGCGGCCCAGCACCTTCTCCAGCCGCGGCTGGTGGGTCGACTGCTCGACGGTGGGCGAGGGGATCCTCTCCACGTACGTCGAGGGGGCGCAGTCGCCGGCCTTCACCGACGACCCCGACTCCTTCGGACCGAACGCCTTCGCACGCTGGACAGGGACGTCCTTCGCGGCGCCACAGGTCACCGGCGCCATCGCGCGCATCGCGCAGACGCAGGGCATCTCGACGCGCCAGGCCTACATCTCCTTGCTCGCCTCGGGCCGGCCCCTGCCCGACTTCGGGCAGACCTTCAGCATCCTGCCGGGGGTCTGAAGTGCTGGGCACCGTTCCCACAGCGCGCCATGATGGCAACCGAGTCCTCGGACGAAGGGATGCTGACATGGACGACGAGGATCCGTACCGCCGGTGGGACGCCCCTGCGCTGGTCGCGGGCGCCCTGGCCGGCGACTCACGCGCGTGGGGCGAGATCGTGCGACGGCACACCCCGGCGGTCGTGGCGAGGGTGCGCCAGTTCCGGCTCACCCCGCACCAGGCCGAGGACGTCGCGCAGACCGTGTGGCTGAACCTGCTCGAGAACCTCGAGAAGCTGCGCGACCCGCACGCGTTGCCCGGGTGGATCGCGACCACGGCCCGGCACGAGTGCATCCGGGTCACCAACGTCAACCGGCGCACGGTCCCGGTCGACCCCCAGGGCGGCCGGCTGGACGGCGTGTCCGACTCCGACATGGACGAGCGGATGCTGCACGTCGAGCGCGAGCGTGCCCTGCGCGAAGGCCTGGCTGAGCTGCCGGAGCACCAGCGCGAGATCCTCCTGATGCTCGCCGTCGACCCTCCGCTGAGCTACGCGGAGATCGCCGAGAAGCTCGGCGTACCTGTCGGCTCGATCGGCCCCACCCGGGGTCGTGGCCTCGCCCGCCTGCGTCAGACGGCGGCGATCAAGAACTACGTGCAGGCCTGGACGGCCTCCACGGCTGAAGAAGGAGGACGCGATGTCCTGGCACTCGGATGACCGCGCCCACACCTCCGGACCGTACGGCGGATCGCCGTGGCCCGACGACGAGGCACTCGCCGCGGACCTGAACCTCGCACTCGCCGAGGCGGACACCTACGACCGGGTCGTCGCCAGCGCCGACGTGGCGTTCCGCGCGCACCGCGGCATGCTCGATGCCCGCGCCGGCCTGGAGATGGACCTGCTCCTGCTCGAGCTGGTCTACGACTCCACCGCGCTCGACGCGCCGGCCGGCGTGCGCGACCGCTCCGGCGGCGCCTCCCGCACCCTCGTGTTCGAGGGGCACGGACTCGGCGTCGAGGTGGAGGTCGAGACGTCGTCCATCGAGGGGCAGCTGCTGCCCGCGACACCCGGTCGCGTCACGCTGCGGACCCCCGACGGGGACGTCGCCACGATCGAGACCGACGACGTCGGGTACTTCCGGTTCGACGTGCGCCCCGGCGGGCCGCTGCGGCTGGAGTGCTCCAGCGACGGCGGCACCTGCATCACGCAGTGGCTGCCGTACTGACACCCGTCTCCACGAACGACGAAGGCCCGGTCCGCAGGGGGGACCGGGCCTTCGTCGTGCGTGCTGCCAGCGTCAGGCGGCGTCGTCCTCGGAGGTGAGGTTCCGCGTCTTGTTCTGGTCGACCAGGATGCCGGGGCCGTTCGTCGTCGAGAACGTCGCCTTGGCGATGTACCGACCCTTCGAGGCGGACGGCTTCAGACGCAGGATCTCGTCGAGCGCGGCGGCGTAGTTCTCCACGAGCGCCGTGTCGCTGAACGAGGTCTTGCCGATGATGAAGTGCAGGTTCGCGTGACGGTCCACGCGGAACTCGATCTTGCCGCCCTTGATGTCGGACACGGCCTTGGCCACGTCCATCGTCACGGTGCCGGTCTTCGGGTTCGGCATGAGGCCGCGCGGCCCCAGGACCTTGCCCAGTCGACCGACCTTGCCCATGAGGTCGGGCGTGGCGACGGCGGAGTCGAAGTCCGTGTAGCCGGCTGCGACCTTGTCGATGAGCTCGTCGCCACCGACCTCGTCGGCACCCGCGGCGCGGGCCTGCTCGGCACGCTCGCCCGTGGCGAACACGATGACGCGGGCGGTCTTGCCGGTGCCGTGGGGCAGGTTGACCGTGCCGCGAACCATCTGGTCCGCCTTGCGGGGGTCGACACCGAGGCGGAACGCGACCTCGACGGTCGAGTCGTACTTGGTGGTGGACGTCTCCTGCGCGAGGCGGACGGCCTCGAGCGGGGTGTAGAGACGGTCGGCCTCGATCTTCTCGACCGCGGCGCGGTACGCCTTGCTGTGCTTCGCCATGCTCTTCTCCTGTCGTGGTCAGTCGGGCCGTTCAGGCCCTTCCACAGTGCTCAGCGAGCCGGACTCGGCCCGCCGTTGTCGTGCTAGCTCGTCAGCCCTCGGTACCGATTCCTCGGTCTGAGCTGCGCTCAGCCCTCGACCTTGATGCCCATCGAGCGGGCCGTGCCCGCGATGATCTTCTCGGCCGCGGCGAGGTCGTTGGCGTTGAGGTCCTCGAGCTTGGTGCTCGCGATCTCGCTGACCTGCGCCTTGGTGAGGGTGGCGACCTTGACGGTGTGCGGGGTCGGGGAACCCTTGGCCACACCGGCGGCCTTCTTGATCAGCTCGGCGGCCGGCGGCGTCTTCGTGATGAAGGTGAACGAGCGGTCCTCGTACACCGTGATCTCCACGGGGATGACGTTGCCGCGCTGCGCCTCGGTGGCAGCGTTGTACGCCTTGCAGAACTCCATGATGTTGACACCGTGCTGACCGAGCGCCGGACCGATCGGCGGCGCAGGGGTGGCCGCGCCGGCCTTGATCTGGAGCTTGATGAGGCCGGTGACCTTCTTCTTCGGGGGCATAGCTGCTTCCGTTCGTGTCGTGGGCCGACGCCGTGGGCGATGACCCGGTTGCAGGACGTCGGGCGTGGGCCCGACGCGAGAACAGTCAGATCTTGGCGACCTGGCTGAACGACAGCTCGACCGGGGTCTCCCGGCCGAAGATGGAGACGAGGACCTTGAGCTTCTGGTTCTCGGCGTTGATCTCGGAGATCGTGGCGGGGAGCGTGTCGAACGGGCCGTCCGTGACGGTCACCGACTCGCCGACCGTGAAGTCGACCTTGATCTGCGAGGCGGCCTTGGCGGCGCCGGCGGCCGTGGTCGGCTGCTTGGGCTCCAGCGACGGCGCGAGCATCGAGAAGACCTCGTCCAGCGTGAGCGGGACGGGCTGGTGTGTGTGGCCGACGAAGCCGGTGACGCCCGGGGTGTGCCGGACGGCGCCCCACGACTCGTCGGTGAGGTCCATGCGGACGAGGACGTAGCCGGGGATCCGGACGCGCTTGACGACCTTGCGCTGCGCGTTCTTGATCTCCACGACCTCCTCCATGGGGACCTCCACCTGGTAGATGAAGTCCTCCATGTTGAGGCTCTGGCGACGGTTCTCGAGGTTCGCCTTCACGCGGTTCTCGTAGCCGGCGTAGGAGTGGATGACGTACCAGTCGCCCAGCTGGGTGCGCAGCTGCTGCTTGAAGGCGGCGACCGGGTCCTCCTCGACGTCGGGCTCGTCGTCGGCCTCGGCCTCGTCGGCCTCGTCGGCCTCGTCGGCCTCGTCGTCGTCGAGCTCAGCAACCTCGTCGCCGGTCTCGTCGCTCTCGGTGGCGTCATCGACGACGGCGTCGTCGACGCCGTCCTGCGCCGACCCCTCGACGGCCTCGACCGACGCGATGGCGTCCTCGAGCTCCGCCTCGGCGCCCGTGGTGGGCTCCTGCGACTCCTGCGACACGTGCGAACCTGCTTTCTCCAGCGTGTGCGCCCGGCGAACCGGCGCGGTGGTTGCTCGACCCTGGTGGGGCGACTGCCTAGCTGTCGGGAACTGTCCCCGACCGGCCGTCAGCCTCCGAAGACCCAGAACGTGAGCTTGCCGATGCCCAGGTCGATGACGGTGACGAAGGCCATGATCACGGCGACGAACACGAGCACGACGCTCGTGTAGGTGATCAGCTCCGACCGCGTGGGCCGGACGACCTTCTTCAGCTCCGCGATGACCTGGCGGACGAAGAGTGCGATGCGGGCGAACATCCCACGAGACTCGGACGACCCCTTGCGGGCACCCTTGGGCGTCGACGGGCGCGCCGCCGAACCCTCGGCGTCGGACGCCGCAGCCGGTGCTGTTTCGCTCACGTCTGGCCCCTACGTCTCGTGGTGGTTCCTCAAGCCGGGCCCGTGCGGATACCCGGCAGACGGACAGGCCGACGCGTCGCGCCGGACCGACCGGCGGTCCTGCTCGCCATCTGGTCCGCCCGGGGAACCCCGGACGTCCGAGACGCGTGCGCAGGGCAGACAGGACTCGAACCTGCAACCTGCGGTTTTGGAGACCGCTGCGCTACCAATTGCGCCACTGCCCTACGGCGGCCTGCGCCCCCCACGACGACCCGTGCGCACGCCGTCGGACACCACCCGCAGGGGGTCCGCGCGGCTTCCCGGAGACCTCCGGGGCACGGCTCATCATGGCGGACGTCAACCGCCGGGGGTTCACTGTACGCGACGTGCGCCCGTGGGTCGAACCCGCCGGGGAGCACCAGCGGGGGCGCTGACATGCCGGGCACGGGTCGACGTGACCTCTGCCACTATGGGGGCCGTGAGCGAGCAGACCCCTCCCCGTGCCCGTGTGTCCGCCCGACTGGCCGCGATCGCCGAGTCCGCGACGCTGGCGGTCGACGCCAAGGCCAAGGCGCTCAAGGCCGCTGGTCGCCCGGTCATCGGCTTCGGCGCCGGGGAGCCCGACTTCCCCACGCCGGGGTACATCGTCGACGCGGCCATCGCCGCCGCCCAGGACCCCGTGAACCACCGGTACACGCCGGCCGCCGGGCTGCCTGCCCTGCGCGAGGCCATCGCGGCGAAGACGCTCCGCGACTCCGGCTACGAGGTGAAGCCGTCGAGCGTCCTGGTGACCAACGGCGGCAAGCAGGCCGTCTACCAGGCGTTCGCGGCGATCCTCGACCCGGGCGACGAGGTGCTGCTGCCCGCGCCGTACTGGACCACGTACCCGGAGGCGATCCGGTTGGCCGGAGCCGTCCCGGTCGAGGTGTTCGCGGGTGCCGACCAGGGGTACCTGGTGACCGTCGAGCAGCTCGAGGCGGCCCGCACGCCGCAGACGAAGGCGCTGCTCTTCTGCTCCCCCTCCAACCCGACCGGCGCGGTCTACTCCCCCGAGCAGACGGCGGAGATCGGCCGCTGGGCGCTCGAGCACGGCATCTGGGTGATCACTGACGAGATCTACGAGCACCTCACCTACGACCACGCGGTGTTCACGCCCATCCTGCGCGTGGTGCCCGAGCTCGCGGACACGACGATCGTGCTCAACGGCGTCGCGAAGACCTACGCCATGACCGGGTGGCGCGTGGGCTGGATGATCGGTCCCCCGGACGTCATCGCCGCGGCGACGAACCTCCAGTCGCACCTCACGTCCAACGTGGCGAACGTGTCGCAGCGGGCCGCGATCGCCGCGCTCACCGGCGACCTCGCGGCCGTCGAGGAGATGCGGACCGCGTTCGACCGGCGCCGGCGGACCATCGTCGAGATGCTCGCGCAGATCGACGGCGTCCAGGTCCCCACGCCCGAAGGCGCGTTCTACGTGTACCCGTCGGTCAAGGGCGTCCTCGGCCGGACCATCCGCGGCGTCACGCCGACCACCTCGGCGGAGCTGGCGACGCTGATCCTCGAGGAGGTCGAGGTCGCCGTGGTGCCCGGCGAGGCGTTCGGCCCGAGCGGCTACCTGCGGCTGTCGTACGCCCTGGGCGACGACGACCTGGTCGAGGGCATCAGCCGGATCCAGTCGCTGCTGGCCGAGGCCGAGTAGACCGTCCGTGCCGGACGCCGTCGAGGTCACCGGCCTGCGCAAGGCCTACGGCGAGAAGCGGGCCGTCGACGGCCTCGACCTGCGGGTGGCCACCGGGGAGGTCGTCGCGATCCTCGGACCGAACGGTGCCGGGAAGACGACGACGGTCGAGATCCTCGAGGGCTACCGCACGCGGGACGGCGGCGACGTGCGCGTGCTCGGGCGGGACCCGCAGACCGGCGACCGGGCCTGGCGCTCGCGGCTCGGCATCGTGCTGCAGAGCAACAACGACCTCGCCGAGGCGACCGTCGCGGAGCTGGTGCGGCACTTCGCCCGGTTCTTCCCCGCACCGCGGGACCCGGACGAGGTGATCGCCTCCGTGGGGCTGCAGGAGAAGGCGCGGACGCGTGCCCGCCAGCTGTCGGGCGGTCAGCGCCGCCGGCTGGACGTCGCCCTCGGCATCGTCGGCAGGCCTGATCTCCTGTTCGTCGACGAGCCCACCACCGGCTTCGACCCGCAGGCGCGACGCTCGTTCTGGGACCTGGTCGAGGCGCTGGCCGCCGACGGCACGACGATCCTGCTGACCACCCACTACCTGGAGGAGGCGGAGCGCCTCGCCGACCGCGTCGTCGTGGTGCACGACGGGCGGGTGGTCGCCGAGGGGCCACCCGCCGACCTCGGGGGCCGGACCGCGCGGCAGGCGGTCGTGCGCTGGACGCAGGACGGCGTGACGCGCGAGGTCCGGACCGACACGCCGACGCAGACGGTGGTCGACCTGACCGCGAGCCTGGGCGGGGAGGTACCGGGCCTGCAGGTGCTGCGCCCGACGCTGGAGGACGTCTACCTCACCCTGATCGCCGACGAGGCGCGGGCATGACCGCCGAGCAGACGGCGCTGCCCGGGGTCGTGCGCCTCGGGCTCGCGCGGACCGGCTACGAGGTGCGCACGTTCTTCCGCGAGCGCGACGCCGTCGTCTTCATCTTCGCGTACCCGATCATCATGCTCGCGATCTTCGCGACGGTGTTCGGGCAGGACGGCGCGACGGTGGGGCCGGCGCCGGGGATCCCGTTCGCCCAGTACTTCCTGCCGGGCATGCTGGCGACGGGCATCATGCTCTCCAGCTTCCAGAACCTCGCTATCACCATCGCCGTGGAGCGGGACGACGGCGGGCTCAAGCGGCTGCACGGCGCACCCCTGCCGCCGGCGGCCTACTTCCTCGGCAAGACCGGCGAGGTGCTGGCCACCTCGCTGGTCCAGACGACGCTGCTGCTCGCCGCCGCAGCGCTGTTCTTCGGCGTCCCGCTGCCGACGACCGCCGCCGCGTGGACCACGTTCGCCTGGGTGTTCCTGCTCGGGACCGCGGCGGGCACCCTGTGCGGCGTCGCCTTCTCGTCGGTGCCCCGCTCCGGGAGGTCTGCGAGCGCGGTGGTCACTCCGGTCGTGCTCGTCCTGCAGTTCATCTCCGGCGTGTTCTTCGTGTACAACGACCTGCCGACGTGGATGCAGCAGGTGGCGGCGGTGTTCCCGCTCAAGTGGATGGCGCAGGGCATGCGCTCGGTGTTCCTGCCGGCGAGCGCCGAGTCGTGGGAGGTCAGCGGCTCGTGGCAGCACGGCGCGACGGCGCTGGTGCTGATCGCCTGGGCGGTCGCCGCGCTGCTGGTCGGCGTCCGGACGTTCCGCTGGCAGCGCCGCGACGACGGCTGACGTCGTCACGCCGGCTCTGGAGACGCCTGCGCGGGGGCGGGCACGGCGGACATACTGTCCGTCATGCCACGCCGCGCCCGGGTCGCCCCCGGTGCCACGACCGGTGCGATCCCGATGCACCGGCGCACGCTGGCGCACCTCACCGTCCGGGCCCGGCTGCTCACGGCCGTCGTCCTGCTGGCGGCCGTGACGGTGATGATCGCCGGTGGAACCGCATTCGCGCTTCAGGCGGCCGAGACGGACGCCCGGATCGACAACTCGTTGTCGCGAGCGGTCGCGGCGCTCCGCCAGGTCCAGGCGGAGCGGGACTCCACCACGAAACTGCCGTTCGACAGCGTGAGCGCTGTGCTGAAGGAGGGCGTCCGGAACCGCGTGCCCGGTAAGAACGAGGGGGTCATCACGCTGGTCGACGGCGAGCCGGAGTGGCTGCCCGCACCTGAGACGCGGGCAGTCAGGCTCGAGCGGGACCCGGAGCTCGTCGCGGTCCTGGCGACGTTGCCGGCAGACACCACCTCGGTCGCCCGGACCGTCGACACAGCGGTGACGCAGTACCGCCTGATCGCAGTGCCGGTCCTCCTGTCCGGCGACCCGGGCACCGGCATGTTCGTCGTCGCCTTCGACCGCACCGCTGAGATGTCGAGTCTGCGGAGCACGTTCGTCACGTACTCCGCCGTGGGGCTGGCCGCCCTCGCCGTGATCGCCGTCGTGGCCTGGTTCGTCGTCGGGCGCCTGCTGCGGCCGATCCGCCTGCTGCGGGACACCACGCGCCGGATCACGGAGTCGGACCTGTCCGAGCGCATCACGGTGACCGGCAAGGACGACCTGTCGAACATGGCGCGGACCGTGAACGCCATGCTCGACCGGCTCGAGCGTGCGTTCGGGTCGCAGCGCGAGCTGCTCGACGACGTCGGTCACGAGCTGCGCACCCCGCTGACGATCGTGCGCGGCCACCTCGAGCTGCTGGACCCGGACGACCCCGACGACGTCCGCGCCACCCAGGCGCTGGCGCTCGACGAGCTCGACCGGATGCAGCGCCTGGTCGACGACCTGATGACGCTCGCGACCACGGACCGCCCCGACTTCGTGCGGTACGCGCCCACCGACGTGGGGCGGCTGACCGACGACGTGCACGAGAAGGCGCGGGCGCTGGGCGACCGGCGCTGGGTGGTGGCCTCGCGGGCGGACGTGACGGTGCAGCTCGACGCGCAGCGCATCACCCAGGCGTGGTTGCAGCTGCTCGCCAACGCCTGCCGCTACTCCGCCCCGGGTTCCACCGTCCGGCTCGGCAGCGAGGTGGCGGGCGACCGCCTGCTGCTGTGGGTGCGCGACGAGGGGCCCGGCGTCCCGGCCGGCGAGGAGGGCCGGATCTTCGAGCGCTTCCACCGCGGGCAGGCCGATCGCATCTCCCACGGCGCCGGCCTGGGGCTGCCGATCGTCGCCGCGATCGCCCACGCCCACCACGGCGGTGTGTTCGTGGAGCATCCACCGGCTAACGTCGGGCCCGGCGCGGTCTTCGTGCTGGACCTGCCCGCCGTCGATCTCGTGGACGGCGAGACCCGACCCGTCGCCCAGCTGGTGGAGAACCGATGACGCACATCCTCATCGCCGAGGACGAGGAGCGCATCGCCGCGTTCGTCGCGAAGGGCCTGCGCGCCGCGGGGTTCGAGACGAGCGCCGTGACGTCCGGCGAGGACGCGATCGCGCTGGTCCGGGCCGGGGACGTCGACCTGCTCGTGCTCGACCTGGGGCTGGTGGACATCGACGGCTTCGAGGTGCTCCGGCGCCTGCGTGCCGCCGGCGAGACCGTGCCCGTCATCGTGCTCACCGCCCGCTCGTCGGTCACCGACACCGTCACCGGGCTGGAGTCCGGGGCCGACGACTACATGGCCAAGCCGTTCCGGTTCGAGGAGCTCCTGGCCCGCGTCCGGCTGCGGCTGCGGGCGCAGACCACCTCCCCCGAGGCGTCGGTGCTGCGCCACGGAGCGCTCGAGCTGGACCTGCGGACGCGCCGGATGAAGGTCGGCACGCAGGAGGTGGATCTGTCCGCCCGCGAGTTCGCACTGGCCGAGACGTTCCTGCGGCACCCCGGCGACGTGCTCACCCGCGAGCGCCTGCTCTCCGAGGTGTGGGGCTTCGACTTCGACCCCGGCTCGAACGTGGTCGACGTGTACGTGCGGTACCTGCGCCGCAAGGTGGGCGCCGAGCACTTCGACACCGTGCGCGGCGTGGGGTACCGGCTCATCGACGCGACCACGGCAGGCGTGTGACGGCCCGGGACCTGGCCCTTCTGCCGAAGGCCCACCTGCACCTCCACTTCACCGGCTCGATGCGGGTGTCCACGCTCGCGGAGCTGGCGACGACCCACGGGATCCGGTTGCCGTCCGCCCTGCTCGACGACGACGCCCTGCACGTCCCCGCCGACGAGCGCGGCTGGTTCCGGTTCCAGCGCCTCTACGACGCCGCCCGCGCGTGCGTCCGCAGCGAGGCCGACATGCGCCGGATCGTCGCGGAGGCCGCGCAGGACGACGCTGCCGAGGGCTCGGGTCGGCTCGAGATCCAGGTGGACCCGACGTCGTACGCACCGTTCGTCGGCGGCCTCACGCCCGCGCTCGAGATCGTGCTCGACGCCGCCCGCGAGGCCGCGGCGAGCACCGGCGTCGACGTCGGCGTCATCGTCGCCGCGTCCCGCATGCGGCACCCGCTCGAGGCGCGCACGCTCGCCCGGCTCGCGGCGCACCATGCCGGTGACGGGCCGGGTCAGGTGGTCGGCTTCGGGCTGTCCAACGACGAGCGCCGCGGCGAGACGTCCGAGTTCGCGCACGCGTTCGCGATCGCCCGTGACGCCGGGCTGGCCTCGGTGCCCCACGGCGGGGAGCTCCTCGGGCCTGCGCACGTCGAGGAGGTCGTCGAGCACCTGCACCCGGATCGGCTCGGCCATGGCGTGCGGTCGGCGGAGGACCCGCGGGTGCTCGAGCGCGTGGTCGACGAGGGCGTGGCGCTCGAGGTGTGCCCGGCATCGAACGTGTCGCTCGGCGTGTACGACCGCGCGTCGGACGTGCCGTTGCGCGCGCTGGTCGACGCCGGCGCGACCGTGGCGCTCGGCGCCGACGACCCCTTGCTCTTCCGGTCGCGCCTGCTCGACCAGTACGTGCTGGCGCGCGAGGTGCACGAGTTCTCCGACGACGAGCTCGCGGAGCTGGCGCGGTCGTCGATCCGGGCCAGCCGCGCGGGTGACGACGTCCGCGCCCGGCTGCTCGCCGGGGTCGACGCGTGGCTCGCGTCTTGACTCGACCGCGACCGGTCGCGCTATTGTGTCAATAGATTGATTCATTGACACAAGGAGCTGACACGATGTCCGTCGGAATCTGGCTCGTGCTGCTGCTCGGGCTCGCGCTCGGCATCGGCTGGGCGCTCCGTCCGGTCCGGACGACGGGCGCGACCTCCCCCTCCGAGGCATTCGTTGCCGCCGAGCGGCACGCCCGACGGGTCACGGCAGTGGCGTGGTGCGTGCTGATCCCCGTGCCGGTCCTCGTGCTCACGCTCGCGCCGATGGCGTCGGCGTTCGCCCTGACGACCCCCGCGGTCGGCGGTGTCGCCCCGGGGGCCGTCCCGCTGCTCGCCGGCGTGGGCTTCGCCGCGGTCCACCTCGTCGGCGAGCTCACCTGGCCCCGGCCCGACGGCCCGGTGCGTCGGGCACCCCTGGTCCGCCGGCAGATCCGCGACGTGGCCCCGCGCGCACTCCTCGCGCTGACGTGCACCTGGGCCGCGCTCCTGGCGCTCCTGCTCGTCGTCGCCGGTGCCGCGGCAGGTACGGGAGGACGGTCGCTCTCCTACGCCCACGCGGGGCAGGTCGTGAACACCGCCAGCCCGTTTCCGGGCTGGTACTACGGACGGTGGATCGGGGTCGCGCTGGTGCTCCTGGTCATCGGCTGCCTCGCCGTCCTCGCGCTCGTCGCGCGCCGTCCCGCGGTCGCGGACACGGATCCCGCCGACGACCTCACGCTGCGCCGCACCTCCGCGCGACGCGTGCTGGCCGGCGTGCAGCTGACCATCGGGTGGACGCTCGCGGCCTGCCTGTTCGTCGCCGCCAACGCCGTGCGCAGCGTGCAGCCGCGGTGGGCAGACGCGTTCGGGGTCGGCAGCTCCGAGGCGGTGGCGTCGGCCGTGGCCATCGTCGCCGTCTCGATCGCCGCGGCCGCGCCGGTCATCGCGCTGCGGTGCAGCCGGGCGCCGCGCGTCACCGCCCCACCCGTCGCGGCCCGGCCGCAGGTCACGGCATGACCGCGCAGCTCGAGGTCGACCTGACCTCCGGCGTCCCCGCGTTCGAGCAGATCCGCGCGCAGGTGGTCGCGCACGTGGCTGCCGGACGGCTGGTGGCCGGCGACCGCCTGCCGACCATCCGTGCCCTGGCCACGGATCTCGGCCTGGCCGCCGGGACGGTCGCGCGCGCGTTCCGGGAGCTCGAGGCCGAGGGCGTCGTCGAGACCCGTCGCCGGGCCGGGACGGTCATCGCCGAGGGGGCGTCGGTGCCGACGGACCTCGCGCGCCGGGCCGCGGAGACGTACGTCGCGGCCGTCCGCGCCGCCGGCCTGACCGACGACGAGGCGCTCGTGCTGGTGCACGGCGCGCTGCTCGGGCGTCAGAGCGTGACGCCCACGAGCACGGGTTCCGGCTCGAGCTCGACGCCGAAGGACGCCCGGACGCCGTCGCGCACCTGACGGGCCAGCGCGAGCAGGTCCTCGGCCTTCGCGCCGCCGCGGTTGGTCAGCGCGAGCGCGTGCTTGGTCGAGAGCGTCGCGGGGCCGGGGGCACCGAAACCGCGGGAGAAGCCTGACCGCTCGATCAGCCAGGCCGCGCTCGACTTCACGCGGCCGTCGTCCGTCGGGAAGCGCGGGGCGTCGTCCGGCAGCGCGGCCGCCGCCTCGGCGGTCAGCAGCGGGTTGGTGAAGAACGAGCCCGCGCTCCACGTGTCGTGGTCGTCGGGGTCCAGCACCATGCCCTTGCGGGCGCGCAGCGCAAGCACGGTCTCGCGGACCGCGGCGAGCGGGGCACGCCCACCGATCTCGATCCCGAGCGTGCGGGCGAGCTCGGCGTAGACGATCGGGCGGGACAGGTCACCGGGGCGCAGCTGGAACGTCACGTCGAGCACCACGTAGCGGGGCGTCGGCGACCACGGGGCGCGCGGGTCGTCGGAGTCGGCGGACCGCATCGAGCGCTTGAGCAGCGACGTGCGGTAGCCGAACGCGAGCGTGACCAGCGGCAGCGTGCGAACCTTGCCGCGCCCCCGGTCCCAGACCCGGACGGTCGCGATGCTCTGCGAGACCTCCTGACCGTACGCGCCGACGTTCTGCACCGGCGTCGCGCCCGTCGAGCCGGGGATGCCCGAGAGCGTCTCGATGCCCGTGAGCTCCTGCTCGACCGCGTACCGCACGACCTCGTCCCACGGCGTCCCGGCCGGCACCGTGAGCGTCGCCCCGGCGCACGCGGAGGCGTCGGGGACGTCGATGCCGCTGCGCACGTCGCGCACGACCACGCCGTCGAAGCCGGCGTCCGCCACCAGCAGGTTGGATCCGCCCCCGACGACGAGGACCGGCTCCCCCGACTCGTCGGCCGCGCGCACGGCGGCGATCAGCTCGGCCTCGGTCGAGGTCTGGACGTACCGCGACGGCGCCCCGCCGACGCGGAGCGTGGTGAGGTCCGCGAGGGTGGAGGACTGCGCGGTCGTCGCGGGCCAGTGGATCGTCGGAGGGACGCTCGCGGGCGAGCAGTCGTCCGTGCTCAGCTCGGTCTGCACGCCCTCAGGCTAGCCGCGGTTCTTGAGCGGGGCCGCGGCGTTCACCACGAGCAGACCCAGCACCACGGGCACGACGATGACGAGCAGCGCGTGCCGGTACCCGACGTGCTGCGCCAGCAGCCCGAGCAGCGGCGGACCGGCGAGGAACGCGCTGTACCCGATCGTCGAGACCACGCTGACACGGGCGGCGGCGCGGATCGGGTCGTCGGCCGCGGCGCTCATGCCGACCGGGAAGCCCAGCGCGGCCCCCGCCCCCCAGATCACGATGCCCACGATCGCGAGCCCCAGGTGACCGGCGAGGGCGAAGGTGACCAGGCCGACCAGCGAGAGCGCGCCGCACAGCCGCAGGATCGCCACGCGGCCGTACCGGTCGAGCAGGAGGGTGCCGAACCAGCGCATGGCGGTCATCGCGGTGACGAAGATGGCGAACGCGAGGGCGCCCAGGGCGTGCGGCACGTCGAAGCCGTCGACGACCGCGAGGCTGACCCAGTCGTTGGCCGACCCCTCCGTGAGGGCTGCCGCCAGCACGACGAGGCCGATGAGCAGGGTGCGCGGCTCGAGCCACGCGGCCAGCGCTCCGCGAGCTCCCTTCTCCGGCTTCTCGGAGGCGTGCCGCACGTCAGGCTCGTCGGCCGCGGGCAGGAAGGCCCGGACGGCGAACGCGACGCCGATCACCGACAGGACGACCGCGATCGGGATGTGCACGACCACGGGCACGTGCAGACCGGCCGCGACGGCGGCAACCCCGGCGGCGGCGACCGTGCCGAACGAGAACCCGGCGTGGTAGCGCGGCATGATCGTGCGGCCCAGGTGCTGCTCGACGACCGCGCCCTCGACGTTCATCGACGCGTCCCACACCCCGGTGCCGACGCCGAAGAGCACGAGGCCCAGGCCGACGACGGGGACCTGGCCGAGCGCCACGCCGATCGAGGCGACGACGAGCCCGCTCGCGTTGAGGATCGCGAACGCGAGCACCGTGCGGCGGGCACCGAGGCGCTCGATCACCATGCCGGACAGCGGCAGCGCGACCAGCGAGCCGACCGCGCCGACGAGGAGCAGCAGACCCATCTGGGCAGGGTCGAACCCCAGCCCGTCGCGGATGGCCGGCAGGCGCGCGGCCCAGCTGGCGAAGTTGAAGCCGTTGAGGAAGAAGACGAGGAAGACGGCGATCGACGCCTTCTCGACCACGCGGCCGGGCCGCGCGGGCGCGCCGGTCCCGATCAGCTCGTCGTCTCGTCCCGCTGGCGTCGTCATCGGCCCTCCGCTGCTCATGATGTCGTCCGTTCGGGGGTCAGGGCACGCGCACGAGGCGGCGGCGGGTGCGGGTGCGGTGGATGCGGCGGCTGTCGGCCGTCACGCGGTCGGCGTGCCGGGCGGCGATCGCTCCGTACGGGTCGGGGTCGGCGTCGGCGAGATGGACGATCGGCTCGTCGTCGGAAGGACGTTCGGGCTCGTCCGCGATCGACACCCGCTCCGGGGCGACGCGGCCGGCGAGCAGCACGCTGGCCACCATGGCCACGGCGATGAGCACGAGGGCGTGCCGGGCACCGGTCGACGCCGCCGCGACGCCGAGCAGCGGCGGCGCCGCGATGGAGGCCACCGAGGCGAAGGCCGACACGACGGCGACGCGGCCGGCCGCACGCATGGGGTCGTCGGACGCCGCGGCGATGCCGACCGGGACCGCGAGCGCGGCGCCGAAGCCCCACAGGACGATGCCGGCCCCGGCGAGGACCAGCGACGGCGCGAAGCCGAAGAGCAGCAGCCCGACGATCGAGACGACCCCCGAGACCCGCAGGACCGGCACCCGGCCGAACCGGTCGATGAGGCGGGTGCCGAGCAGCCGGACGACGGTCATCGCGCCGACGAAGACGCCGAGCATCGCGCCGCCCACGGCCTCGGAGCGCCCGAACCCGTCGACCACCGCGAGCGACAGCCAGTCGTTGGCGGACCCCTCGGAAAGGGCCGCGGCCATGATGACGACGCCGATCAGCAGCGTGCGGGGCTCGCGCCACGCGTCCAGCGAGCTGGCGATCCGGCGGCGGCGGCCGACGGTCGCCGTGCCCGCCGGTGCCACGACCGGCGTGCGCGGCCGGTCGCCGGGGGCGGCAGCGAGCACCACGCCGCGCAGAGAGGCCAGCCGCCAGACGACGGCCAGGACCGCGACCGCGACGAACTGCGCGGTGACCGAGATGCCGAGGT
Organism: Cellulomonas sp. P4_H12; assembly: GCF_056400905.1. Lineage (NCBI taxonomy): Bacteria > Bacillati > Actinomycetota > Actinomycetes > Micrococcales > Cellulomonadaceae > Cellulomonas > Cellulomonas sp. P4_H12. Next base: position 16,260 of record NZ_JBFUKJ010000029.1, on the reverse strand, counting down.
GCGACGCCGTCGCCCCGAGCGCCGAGCCGGTCACCGCGCCGATCGAGAAGGCGGCGTGGAACTGCGGGATCACCGTGCGACCCATCGCCCGCTCGATCCGGGCCGACTCGACGTTGAGGGGCACGTTGCCGAGCGCGACCGCGACGCCGTTGAGGAAGACGCCGACGCCGAGCAGGGTGAGCGACCCGAGGGCGGGGCCGACGCCCATGAGCACGAGCGCGACCGCGAGCACGGCCGTGGACGCCACGATCCCCACCCGGCTGCCGAACCGCTGGACGACGACGCCCGAGACGGTGACGGTGAGCAGCGCGCCGACCGAGCCGATCAGCAGCAGGACGCCCAGCTCGGCGGTCGACAGATCGAGCAGGTCGCGGACCGTCGGGATCCGGGCGAGCCAGCTGGAGAAGGTGATGCCCGCGAGGGCGAAGAGCCCCATGAGGAGCCAGCGGGCTCGACTCACGGCGGTGGTGGGGTGGCGCACGGCTTGCTCCATCGTTCTGGCTACGTATCGAATCGATTCGACCGGGCGCCGTCGGGATCGGTCGAATCGATTTGAGGGACGGCGACATTCTGCGGGTACGCTGGCCGCTGCGTCAAACGCTTTGCCCGCCCGCGCGGCGCGTCCCCCCAGGTCCGCCGCCGACCCGGAGGTCTGAGACCTGTCTCCGCACCGCCCCACCCTCGCCGACGTCGCGGCCGCCGCGCACGTGTCGGTGTCGACCGCCTCGCTCGCGTTCTCGGGCGCCGGCCCCATCGCGGCGGCGACGCGGCAGCGGGTCCTCGACGCCGCCACGGCGCTCGACTACTCCGGACCCAACCCGCTCGGCCGCCAGCTGCGCCGCGGCCGGTCCGGGATCGTGGGCGTCGTCGTGGGCGACTCCCTGCGCCGCGCGTTCCGGGACCCCGTGTCGATCCAGGTGCTCGACGGTCTGGTGAGCACGCTCGGCCCTCTTGACCTGGGCGTCCTGCTCATCCCCGGCTCCAGCGACCCGAGCGGGCCCGCGGTCGACCCGCTCCTCGAGTCCGCCGCGATGGACGTCGCGGTGATCATGTGGGGCGGCACGACCGACGACCCGATGCTCGGCGCCCTGCGTCGCCGCGGCATCCCCACGGTCCTCGTCGAGGGCCAGCACCAGAGCGACGTCAGCTCCGTGGGCATCGACGACCAGGGCGGGATGCGCCAGGTGACCGAGCACCTGCTCGGCCTCGGGCACACGCGCATCGCCACCGTCACGCTGCCGTTCGACCGCTCGCGCGGCGAGGGGCTCGTCGCACCCGACCAGATGCTGCACCTCGACTGGGAGATCACCCGGCGCCGGATGGCCGGCATCACGGACGCGGGCGTCACGCCGGTCGCGATCTGGGAGACGCCGGCCTCGCTGGTCGAGCACGGCCGCACCGCCGGCACCGCGCTGCTCACGGCCGCCGACCGCCCGACCGCCATCGCCTGCCAGTCCGACCTGCTGGCGTCCGGGGTCGTGCTCGCCGCGCGCGAGCTCGGGCTGCGCGTCCCCGAGGACGTGTCCGTGAGCGGGTTCGACGGGCTCGACCTGCCGTGGCTGCAGCCGGACGTGCTCACCACCGTGGTGCAGCCGCTGGAGGAGAAGGGCGCCGCGGTCGGTCATGCGGTCGAGGACTTCCTCGCCGGCGAGGGTCCGTCCACGCGCGAGCTGCCGGTGCAGCTGCGGGTCGGGACCACGACGGGCCCCGTGCCCGTCAGCTGAGCCGGACGACCGCCTGCGCCTTGCCGAGCACCCGGACGCCGGCGACAGCGACCGTCAGGTCGATGCGTGCGGTCCCGGCCTCCGGGTCGAGCGCACCGACGACGGCGACGACCTCGATGGTCGCGGCGCCGGGATCGGGCACCGGGACGGGACGCGTGAACCGGACCTGGTAGTCGAGGACGGCGCCCGGGTCCCCCGCCCAGTCGGCGACGACGCTCGACGCCGCGCCCATGGTCCACATGCCGTGCGCGATGACGCCCGGCAGGCCGACCGACGTGGCGACGCGGTCGTTCCAGTGGATCGGGTTGAAGTCGCCGCTGGCGCCGGCGTAGCGGACCAGCCGGGCGCGGTCGACGGTGATCTCGCGGCGGGCGACCTCGTCGCCGACCGTCAGCTCGCTCGTCATGAGTCCTCCGGGCGGACGGCCAGCGTCGAGACGACGGTCGCGACGGGCTCGCCGTCCTCAGCCGCGATCTCGGCGCGCGTGGTGATCATGGCCAGCCCGGCGCGCACGGTGATCGAGTCCACGTGCAGCACGGTCACCAGGCGGTCGCCCGCGTGGATGGGCCGGTGGTGCGTGAAGCGCTCGTCGGCGTGCACGACCCGGCTGAAGTCGATGCCGGCGGCGGGGTCCTCGAACAGCTGCGCCTCGGCGCGCTGGGCCACCACGACCGCAAACGTCGGCGGCGCGATGACGTCCGGATACCCGAGCGTCCGCGCCACCGACGGATCCGTGTGGGCTGCGTGGGAKGCGCCGACCGCGTCGGCGAACTCCCGGAGCTTCTCGCGGCCTACCTCGTAGGCCTCGGTCGGCGGGTACTGGCGTCCCGCGTACCCGACGTCGACCGGCATGGGCGAGGTCAGCGGGTCTCGCGGTGCAGGGTGTGACGGTTGTCGCGGGGGCAGAACTTCTTCATCTCGAGACGGTCGGGGTCGTTCCGACGGTTCTTCTTCGTGATGTAGTTCCGCTCCTTGCACTCCGTGCACGCGAGCGTGATCTTCGGACGGACGTCCGAGCTCTTGCTGGCCATGGTCTTGCCACCTCTCGCACCCGGTACGGGATGCATGCGATCTCGTCATTGCGCGCCGGCCGACGCGCTGTTGTGTCACTGGCGGTAGCGGGAGCGGGACTCGAACCCGCGACACCACGATTATGAGCCGTGTGCTCTAACCACCTGAGCTACCCCGCCATGTCGATGTGCCCTTCGTCCGTGCCGCGCAATCACGGCACTTCCTTCGAACACACCACAGAGCCCCGAAAGGGAATCGAACCCTTGACCTTCTCCTTACCATGGAGACGCTCTGCCGACTGAGCTATCGGGGCAGCGCGAGCAAGGTTACACGGGCCCTGGGGTGCTCGCGAAATCGGCTGGTCGGACCGCTCCGGCGGTGCCCTGCCTAAACGATTCATCTCATGGTCGGCCCCCCGCGCTGCGTGCCACGATCCGGCCCATGCGCCAGCCTCGCCGCAGCACCGTCGCTGCCCTCACGCTCACCGCCGCCCTCCTGCTCACCACCTCCGCGTGCACGGGCGGGGACGAAGACGCCACCCCCGATCCGGCCCCATCGGGCACCCCGGCCGCGACGACGTGGCCCACCGCGATCGACCCGACAGTGACGTCCGAGCCGTTCTGGGTGGTGTGGACCGACGTCACCGAGACCGGCGACGGCGACACGACGGCGCTCCAGCCCTCCATCGACTCGCTGTCCGCGCTCGGGTACCCGACCCTGCCGTGGGACCCCGCGTGCCAGAGCGGCGCCGAGGAGCAGCTGGCCGGCCTCACCGGGATCGCCGACCCGCTCGGCGTCGGCGTCGCGTTCGCGTCCGAGCAGGACGCCGGGACGTTCTTCACGCTGTACGACGGGTCGATGGTCTCGCTCACGGAGGGGACGTACACCTGCGGCGCGGCGAGCTGACAGCGTTCGACGGAAGGGCCGCCCCGGATCGCCGGGACGGCCCTTCCTGTGGTTCAACGACGAACGGCCGTCCTCGCGAGGAGGACGGCCGTCCGATCGTGGCGGGTGAGGGATTCGAACCCCCGTAGGCGTTGCCAGCTGATTTACAGTCAGCCCCCTTTGGCCACTCGGGTAACCCGCCAAGGGTGTGCCCGCCGACCGAGAGGACGCCCGAGGGGCGAACGCGCGTGCAGCGTGCGGGTGGAAGGATAGCAACACCCGGGCAGTGCTCGCGAAACGCCGGCACGCACCGACGCCCACGAGACCAGCCCCGCGCCAGCGCGGGCAGCAGGAGGAGAGCCATGGCGAGCGAAGCCTCGTTCGACGTCGTCAGCAAGGTCGACCACCAGGAGGTGGACAACGCCCTCAACCAGGCCTCGAAGGAGATCGCCCAGCGGTACGACTTCAAGGGCGTCGGCGCCTCGATCGCGTGGAGCGGCGAGAAGATCCTGATGATCGCCAACTCGTCCGAGCGGGTGCTCGCCGTGCTCGACGTGTTCCAGTCGAAGCTGATCCGCCGCGGCATCTCGCTGAAGTCCCTGGACACCGGCGAGGACGGGCCCGAGCCCAAGCCGTCCGGCAAGGAGTACCGGCTCGAGGCGCTCATCAAGGAGGGCCTCAGCAGCGAGACCGCCAAGAAGGTGGCGAAGATCATCCGCGACGAGGGACCCAAGGGCGTCAAGACGCAGATCCAGGGCGACGAGCTGCGGGTGTCGGGCAAGAGCCGCGACGAGCTGCAGGCCGTCATCGCGCTGCTCAAGGGCGCCGACGTCGACGCCGACCTGCAGTTCACGAACTACCGCTGACGCCGCGGTCCCGGGACCGCGGGAGAGGTCCCGGGACCTCGGGCGGTCAGTCCGTGCCCGTCGGCTCGGCCAGCTGGCGTTCGACCACCCTGAGGGTGTGGGGGTACCCGACGAGCTCGTGGCCGACGACCTCGACGACGACGCTGACGGCGACCAGCGCCACGATCGCGCAGAGCGCGCTGACGGCCGGGCCGCTGCCCGGGTCGAAGGCGCCCTCTCCGCCGGCGAGCGCCGCCACCAGGACCGCCGCCACCAGCGGGACGAGCGACACGAGCAGCAGGGGCACGTGGGTCAGGTCGTAGGACCGGGTCAGCACGCTCCACAGGACGAAGATCAGGACCAGCACGCAGGCCACCGGGACGACGAGCGCCAGCGTCGTCTGCATGAGCGTCAGGCGGCCACCCTCGAGGGCCTCGGCGGCGACCCGCAGCCCGGCGCCCACGGCCGGGATCGCGGCGAACAGGAGCAGGTGGGTGTACCGCCAGGCGAAGACCCGTCCGGGCCAGAGGCGCAGCAGGACCTGGGACGGGACCAGGTAGTACGCCCACCACAGTCCCGCCGCGAGGACGAGACCCGACGTGGCGATCACCACCGCGCCGAGCGACCACCCGTAGTCGTGGGTGAGCACGCTGACCGTGCGCGTGGTGGCGGCGATGACCTCCCCGAGGGCGATCAGCGTGAGCAGACCGAACCGCTCGGCGATGTGGCTCGCGTTCCAGGGCGTCCAGCCCAGGACGTTCTCGATGACCACCCGGGCCGTCATCTCCGCCGCCACGAGGAGCACCAGCGACAGGGCGGCGAGCGGCAGCGGCAGCGGGAGCACCGCGGTCAGCAGCCACCCCAGCTGGGCGACCACGATGAGGACGGCGTAGGCGCTCGCGGTCCTGCGGTGGGCGGGATCGTGCGCCGCGGCCCGCAACCACAGCAGGATCAGCGGGACCCGCATGACCAGGTAGCCGACCACGAGCAGGACGTTGTTCGGGCTCTGCCCGTCCGTCGCGTCCTCGAAGCTCTGCGGCAGACCGAAGACGAGGATCAGGGCTCCGACCATCTGCACGATCGTGGCCACGCGGAACAGCGCGTCGTCGTTGCCGTAGGCGGACGTGTACCAGGTGAAGTTCAGCCACGCCCAGCCGACCGCGAAGATGGCGAAGAGGTACGCCCCCAGGCCGGCCGCGAAGTGCCCGTCGGCGACGGCGGACGCGAGCTCCTCCGCTGCCGCGGCGAACGCGATGACGTAGGTGAGGTCGTACAGCAGCTCGAGCGGCGTCACCCGGCGCTCGCCGCCCGGCGGGACCAGGCCGGTCATCGGGCGCAGGCGGTGCCGCAGCTCCCGCCGGAGCGCCGACCTGACGTCCTCGTCGTGCTCGCTCATGCCCGCGCGCGTCTCATCGCGTCAGATTCGAGCACATCGACCAGCGAGTGTCGACGATCTGTCAGTAGCGCTCGATGCCGCCCTGCTGGCCGGCCTGGGCCTCGAGGCGCGCGATGCGCTCGGCCATCGGCGGGTGCGTCGAGAAGAGCTTGCCGATCCCCGCGCCGCGGAACGGGTTGGCGATCATCAGGTGCGACACGTCGACGAGCTCGCGGTCCTGCGGGAGCGGGCGGGCCTTGGTGCCCAGCTCGAGCTTGCGCAGGGCCGACGCCAGCGCGAGGGGGTCGTTGGTGAGGCGGGCGCCGTCCTCGTCGGCGTCGAACTCGCGGGTGCGGCTGATGGCGAGCTGGATCATGGTCGCGGCGACGGGCGCGAGGAACGCGAGGAGCAGGCCGGCCAGGGGGTTGCCGCCGCGGTCGCGGTCGCTGCCCCCGCCGAAGAAGAGGGCGAACTGGGCGAGCGACGTGATGACGCCCGCGACGGCGGCCGCGACCGACGACGTGAGGATGTCGCGGTTGTAGACGTGCATGAGCTCGTGCCCGAGGACCCCGCGCAGCTCGCGCTCGTCGAGCAGCTGCAGGATGCCCTCGGTGCAGCAGACGGCGGCGTTCTGCGGGTTGCGGCCCGTCGCGAAGGCGTTGGGGGCGGCCGTCGGGGAGATGTACAGGCGGGGCATGGGCTGCCGCGCGGCCGTCGAGAGCTCGCGGACGATGCGGTACATGCCGGGCTGCTCGATCTCGCTGACCGGCCGCGCGCGCATGGCCCGGATCGCGATCTTGTCCGAGTTCCAGTAGCTGTAGGCGGTCATGACGAGGCCGAGGCCGGTGAACAGGAGCAGGTACTTCGGCGTCCCGCCGCCGAGCAGCCAGCCGATCCCGAGGAGGACGGCCCACATGGCTCCGAAGAGCGCGGCCGTCTTCAGTCCGTTGTTGTGCTGGTGACCCATCGTCCTTCTCTCTGTTCCGCTCGTGCACCCCGTGGAACGCGTGCCGTCGCGCGCAGGTTCCCTCGTATCCTGGCCCCCACGCCCCGACCACACCCTCCGGAGATCGCCGTGCGCACAGCCCGCTGGACAGCCCTCGCCGCCCTCGCCGCCCTGGCGCTCGCGGCGTGCGCGCCGACCGACGACGACGCGGGGGCCGCCCCGAGCGACGGCAGCCTCGCCACCGTGACCGACGGGGTGCTCACGATCGCCACCTCCGATCCCGCCTACGAGCCCTGGGTCGTCGACAACGACCCGAGCAGCGGCAAGGGGTTCGAGTCCGCCGTCGCGTACGCCGTCGCGGACCAGCTGGGCTTCGACAAGGACCACGTGAAGTGGACCGCCGCGAGCTTCGACCAGATCATCGCGCCCGGCGCCAAGAAGTTCGACTTCGCGATCAACCAGGTGTCGATCAGCGACGAGCGCAAGGCCAACCTGGACTTCTCGTCGCCGTACTACACGACGTCGCAGGCCGTCGTGACGCTCGAGGGCTCCGCCGGTGCGGGCGCGAAGACCCTCGCGGACCTCAAGGCCCTGAAGATCGGCGCCATGGTCGGCACGACGAGCCTGACCGCCGCCCAGGAGGCCATCGACCCGACCACGCCGGTGTCGCCGTTCAACGACAACGACCAGGTCAAGCAGGCCCTGACGTCCGGCCTCGTGGACGCGATCGTCGTCGACCTGCCGACCGCCCTCTACATCACGGCGGCCGAGCTCGACGGCGGGATCCTCGTCGGCACGCTGCCGGACAGCGCGGGCGGCGACCAGTTCGGCCTCGTGCTCGACAAGGGCAGCGCGCTCACGAAGCCCGTGAGCGCCGCCGTGGACGCGCTGGACGACGACGGCACGCTCGGCGACCTCGAGGCCCAGTGGCTCACCGACGCCGCGGGTGCTCCGGTCCTGCAGTGATCCTCCAGTGAGCTCCCCGGTGAGCTTCGTCCCCTCGGAGCGCCAGCAGGAACGGGACGCCTACCGCCGGACCCGCGCGCGCCGGTCCACCACCGTCGCCGCCGTCTCGACGGTCGCGCTCGTGGCGATCGCCGTCCTCGCGCTCACGTCGTCGCCCGGGTGGCCGCGCGTCAAGGCGTCCTTCTTCGACTGGGACGTGGCGACGGCGTCCTTCCCGGCGATCCTGCAGGGCCTGTGGCTGAACATCCGCGTCATGGCGGTGAGCGCGGTGTTCATCGTGGTGTTCGCGATGATCCTCGCGCTCGCCCGCACGCTGCGCGGCCCGGTGTTCTACCCCGTCCGCGCGCTGGCCACCGGCTACGTCGACATCTTCCGCGGGCTCCCACTCATCCTCGTCCTGCTGCTCGTCGGCTTCGGTCTGCCCGGGCTGCGCCTGCAGGGGGTGCCGACATCCGCGGTCGTCCTCGGCGGGCTCGCCCTGGTGCTCACGTACTCGGCGTACGTGGCCGAGGTGTTCCGCGCGGGCATCGAGTCGATCCACCCGTCCCAGGTCGCCGCCGCGCGCTCCCTCGGGCTCACCCACGCGCAGGCGATGCGGCACGTGGTGCTGCCCCAGGCCGTCCGCCGCGTGATCCCGCCGCTGCTCAACGACCTGGTCGCGCTGTCGAAGGACTCCGGCCTCATCTCGATCCTCGGCGCCATCGACGCCGTGCGGGCCGCGCAGATCGAGACCGCGCGCTACGCCAACTTCACGCCGTACGTCGTCGCCGGGGTGCTGTTCGTCGCCCTCACCATCCCGCTCACCCGGTTCACGGACGCGTTCGCGAAGCGATCCGGCTGGGTGGGGTCCCAGGGCGCCCTCGCGGGCGGCGGTGCGCTCCGGTGACGCCCGGACGGATGCGCGACCCGATGCCGGGCAAGCCCCTGAGCCTCGGGGCGCCCCTGCTCTCCGTCCGGGGGGTGCGCAAGGCGTTCGGCGACCACGTGGTCCTCGACGACCTCTCGCTCGACGTGCACGCGCACAAGGTCGTCGTGCTGATCGGCGCCTCGGGCTCCGGCAAGTCCACGCTGCTGCGCTGCGTCGACCTGCTCGAGGAGATCGACGACGGCGTCATCGAGCTCGAGGGGCAGGACATCACCGACCCGCGGCTCGACGCCAACGCGGTCCGCGCCCGGATCGGCATGGTCTTCCAGGCGTACAACTTGTTCCCGCACCTGCGCGTCATCGACAACGTGACGCTCGCGCCCCGGCTGGTGCACAAGACGTCGCGCGAGCAGGCGCTGGCCGAGGCCCTCGCCGTCCTCGAGCGGGTCGGCCTGGCGAGCAAGGCGCAGGCGTTCCCCGACGAGCTCTCCGGCGGTCAGCAGCAGCGCGTCGCGATCGCGCGCGCCCTGGTGGGCAAGCCGGCCGTGATGCTGCTCGACGAGGTGACCAGCGCGCTGGACCCGGAGCTCGTCGGCGAGGTCCTGTCGTTGCTCGCCGAGCTCAAGGACACCGGGCTGACCATGGTCGTCGCGACGCACGAGATGGCGTTCGCGCGCGAGGTGGCCGACGAGGTCTGCTTCCTGCACGAGGGTCGCGTGCACGAGCGCGGCACGCCCGAGCAGGTGCTCGGCGACCCGCAGCAGGAGCGCACGCGCGAGTTCCTGCGCCGCATCACGGGCCCGTAGACGACAACGTCGAGCAGCTGCAGGCTCCGACCTGCAGCTGCTCGGACGTTGCGGGTGGTGCTACGCGCGGCCGAGCGAGACCGACACCATGTCCTCGCGCGGGACCAGCTTCACGCGCTCACGGCCGTGCGGCTCGCCCAGCGAGCGCTCGTAGGCGTCGAGGAGCTCCCAGCCCTGCCACGTGATGACGTCGACGCCACGGCCGTGCAGGAACTCCGTGACCGCCTCGGGGTCGCGGTCGGTGGCGGTGTAGAACGCCTCGCCGCCCTCGGCGACGTCCTCGCCGAGGTGCCGGATGGTCTCCGACGCGTCCGACTTGGTGTGGCCGATGAGGCCGACCGGGCCGCGCTTGATCCAGCCCGTGGCGTAGACGCCCGGCAGGTGCTCACCGTCGACGTCGACCACGCGGCCCTCGCGGTTGGGGATCACGCCGGCGACGTCGTCGAACGGGATGTCGACCAGCGGCGACCCGAAGTAGCCGACGGCGCGGTAGACGGCCTGGACCGGCCAGTCGTGCGTCTGGCCGGTGCCCGTGACGTTGCCGTCGCCGTTGAGGGCCGTGCGCTCGGTGCGGACGCCGACGACGTGGCCGTCCTCGCCGAGGATCTCGACGGGCTTGTGCAGGAAGTGCAGGTGGATGCGCCGGCTCGCGGTGTTCTCCTCCGGCTCCTTGAGGGTCCAGTCCGTGAGGGTCTTCACCACCTGCTTGGTCTGGTTCGAGGAGTGGATGGCCGCCATCGAGCCCTCGTCGAAGTCGAAGTCCTCGGGGTAGACGATGACGTCCACGTCGGGGACGTGACCGAGCTCGCGCAGCTCCAGCGGCGAGAACTTCACCTGGGCCGGGCCGCGGCGGGCGAACACGTGGACGTCCGTGACCGGCGAGGCCTTGAGGATGTCGTAGACGTTGCCCGGGACCTCGGTGGGCAGCAGGTCGTCGGCGTGCTTGGCCAGGATGCGCGCCACGTCGAGGGCCACGTTGCCGGCGCCGAGGACGGCGACGTGCTGGGCGTTCAGCGGCCACGTGCGCGGCACGTCCGGGTGCCCGTCGTACCAGGACACGAAGTCCGCGGCGCCGTAGGAGCCCTCGAGGTCGATGCCCGGGACCGGCAGCGCCGCGTCGCGGATGGAGCCCGTGGAGAAGATGACGGCGTCGTAGAACTGGCGCAGGTCGTCCAGCTTCAGGTCGGTGCCGTAGTCGACGTTGGCGAGCAGGCGGATGTCGCCGCGCTCGAGCACCTTGTGCAGGGCGACGATGATCTGCTTGATGCGCGGGTGGTCCGGCGCCACGCCGTAGCGCACGAGGCCGAACGGCGCAGGCAGGCGCTCGAAGAGGTCGATGCTGACATCGAGGTCGGTCTTCGACAGGATGTCGGCGGCGTAGATGCCGGCCGGTCCTGCGCCGACGACGGCCACTCGCAGAGTCGGGGTGCTCACGGGACGCGGGTGCCTTCCGATCAGGGGAGCCCTGCGGGCTGGTGCGTCACGTCGGCTGAGCGCACGACAGACGGCACGGTGCAGGACTGTGCTCGCCACCAGTGTAGGACCGGCGGTGAGGGCATCCTTTGTCGGGCGCCACCATCTGGACAGCCGTGAGACGCCCGGAGGGGTGGCGCCGTCACCGGACCTAGGCTCGTCCCGTGCCCGACTCCCCCGCCGCCACGCGACCGACCGCCGCCCTGCGCGGCGCCTCCCTCGACGCCCCTCTGGACGGGCTCGGGCTCGCTGCCGGCATCGGTGCCTACGTGCTCTGGGGCGTCCTGCCCCTGTACTTCCCGCTGCTCCAGCCGGCCGGCGCCGTCGAGATCATCGCGAACCGCGTCGTCTGGTCGCTGCTCTTCTGCGTCCTGCTGCTGGGGGTCACGCGCACGTGGGGCGCGTTCGTCGCCGCGCTGCGGCACCGCCGCACCCTCGGCCTGCTGTCGATCGCGGCCGTGCTCCTCGCCGTCAACTGGCTGGTGTTCGTCTTCGGCATCCTCACCGACCGGGTGGTCGACGCCGCGCTCGGGTACTACATCAACCCGCTCGTCACCGTGACGCTCGCCGTCGTCGTCCTGCGGGAACGCCTGCGCGCCATGCAGTGGGCGGCGCTGGGGTTCGGCGCCGCCGCCGTCGTCGTCATCACCGCCGGGTACGGCCGGCTGCCGTGGATCGCGCTGGCCCTCGCGCTCAGCTTCGGGTTCTACGGCCTGATCAAGAACCGGGTCGGACGCAGCGTCGGCGCCGTGCCGGGTCTCGCCGTCGAGACCCTCGTGCTCGCCCCGCTGGCGCTCGCCTACCTCGTCTGGATCAACGCGACCGGGACCGGGACGTTCACGACCGACGGCCTCGGGCACGCGCTGATCCTCGTCTCGTCGGGCGTCGTCACGGCCATCCCCCTGCTGCTCTTCAACTCGGCCGCACGTCGACTGCCGCTGTCGATGCTCGGGCTGCTGCAGTACATCGCCCCGACGCTGCAGCTCATCATCGGTGTCGCCGTGCTGCACGAGCAGATGCCCGCCGCCCGGTGGTGGGGGTTCGGGCTGGTCTGGGTCGCGCTCGCCATGCTCACGTTCGACGGCATCCGCAACGGGCGCGCGCAGCGGCTGGGGCGCCGCGCCGCGGAGCTCAGCGCCGGCTGAGCGTCGCGTCGACCACGATCGCCGTCACGTTGTCCCGGCCGCCGGCCGCGAGCGCGGCGGCGACCAGCCGGTCCGCCGCCGGCTGGGCAGCGCCCTCCGCCCGCAGCTCGGCCTGGATGCGTGCGTCCGACAGCTCGTCCGTCAGCCCGTCGGAGCACACGAGCATGCGGTCCCCCGGGCTCACCGGCAGCAGCCAGACGTCCGGCTCGACCGCCGACGCCCCGCCGCCGAGCACGCGCGTGACCACGTTGCGCCGGGGGTGCCGGGTCGCCTCGTCCGCGGTCACCAGCCCCTGCGCGACCAGCTCCGCCACCTCCGAGTGGTCGGCGGTCACCTGCTCGAGGACCCCGCCGGCCATCCGGTACGTCCGCGAGTCACCGACGTTGAGCACCAGCCAGCACGGGGTGTCGCCGTGCACCGTGAGCACCACGCCCGTCACCGTCGTGCCGGGCCGCCGACCGGTCGGGGACGGCAGGCCTCGCACCGCGGTGTGCGCGGCCACCACCGCGCGCCGGACGTCGTCGGTGGTCGGCGTCTCGTCGCCGAGACCCTTGAGCACGCCGATCGCCGTCGCGCTGGCCACCTCGCCGGCGTCGTGCCCGCCCATGCCGTCGGCCACCAGGTAGACCCCCTCGGCGGCCCACACGCTGTCCTCGTTCTGCGAGCGTCGCGCCTGCGCGGTGGCGACGCCGACGTCGAGCGCCACGCGGTCGTCGATCATCGGGCGACCGGTCGGCGTCGTCGGGCGCCCACCATGCGGGCCGCCAGCGCGGTCAGGGTCACCGCCGTGAGGCCGGCGAGCACCCACCAGGCAGCGTCCCGACGCGGCCCCGCGAGGGGCGACGGCTCGACCGACGTGTCGATCACCTGGGCGGGCACCACCGGGACGGCCGGGCGCGCGTGGGTCGGGCTGTCCGGCCCGGCCGCGGAGCCGTCGTCCACGAAGTTGAGCGCCGACGCCGGTCGCACGACGCCCCAGCCGACGAGGTCGTCCCGCTCGGCCGGGTGCTCCCGCGCCGCCGTGACCTCGAGCCGGTACGCCCACTGCGCCGGCGACTCGTCGGGGTGCTGCTCCGCCAGCAGCGCGGCGGCGGCGCTCACGTACGCCGTCGCCCAGCTGCTCGACGCCTCGACCCCGAGCATGCAGTCCCCACCGCCGGGCAGCGTGGTCAGCACGTTGGTGCCGGGCGCGGCGACGTCGACGTGCGGTCCGTGGATCGAGTCCTCCGTCGCGTTGCCGTCGACGTCCACGGCCGTCACGCCGAGCGCGTCCGGATAGGCCGCCGGGTAGTGCGGGACGTCGGCCTTGTCGTCCGCGGTGGCGCGGTTGCCCGCGCTGGCCACCACGAGCGAGCCGGCGGCCGTGGCCTGCTCGACCGCTGCGCGCAGGCTCGGGTCGTCGACCGTCGTGCTCATCGAGACGTTGATGACCTGGGCGCCCCGTTCGGCGGCCGCCCGGATGCCGGCGGCCATCCGGCCGGCGTCCGGCGCGACCCCGTCGCGTCGCGCCTGGTCGTCGTCCGAGTAGTACACCCGCACGGGCAGGATCGTGGCGTCCGGCGCGACGCCGACCACGCCGGAACCGTCCACGGGGCGCGCGGCGATCTGGCCGGCGACGGCCGTGCCGTGCCCGAAGACGTCCGTGCGACCCGTCGTCTCCGTCGCGACGCCCACGAGGTCGACGCCCGGGACCACGGCCGTGCTCAGGTGGGGGTTGCTCGGGTCGACGCCGGAGTCGACCACCGCGACGAGCACGCCCGCGCCCGTCGCGGTCGTCCAGGCGAGGTCCGCGGAGAGCCGGTCGAGCGCGGGCGGCCGCTGGTCGACGAGCACGGGCTTGTCGATCTCGCACGCCGCGTCGGCGGCCGGCGCGGGAGACCCCAGAGCGACGAGACCGACGGCGGCCAGCACCGTCACCGCCGCGCCCCCTGCCAGACCCCTGATCATGCGCCGGCCGAGCTCACCTGCGTCGCGGCCGCGTCCTCGGTGAGCGCAGGTCCCGCCGGCAGGAGCGCGGTCCACGCCGGGGGCACACGCGTGACGTGGGAGGGCTTGTAGCCCAGCCGCGCCAGCACCTCGTCGCTCGCGTCCGGCACCGGGAACGCCGAACCGCTCTCGTCCACGAGGAGCACGCCGCCGGCCCCCGCGTCCGTCGTCGCCGCGCGGACGAGCGCGCCACCGCCGGGGGCGACCAGGACCCCGGCAGCCGCGTCGGGGTCGACCGCTGTCGTGACCAGGTCGACGTGCAGCTGCTCGCCGGTGGTCAGGCGCGCGCACGCGGCGCGGTCGTCCGGGACGGGCACCGGCGCGGCCTGGGGCCAGTCCGCGGGTGCGACGGGCTCGGTGGACGTGCGGACGTCCGCCACGTCGGACGCGCTCGCCTGCACCACGGCGGCGTCCTGCCCGGACCCCAGCTCGTACAGCGGGAGGGCCAGGTCCCCGAGCGGCGCGAGGTCGCCGTCCTGGTCCACGACGTAGCGCTTGGTGCCGGTGCCGACGCCGGTCACCTCGACGACCGTGCCGATCACCGTGTCGAGGGGCAGGCCCGACGTCGACGGCACCTGCTTGCCGACGTCGGGCAGCGTCACCGGGGCGAGGTCCGTGCCCGCCGGGAAGAGGTTGAGCCAGCCGGCCGGGGCCGGGGCCGGGGTCACGGTGTCCAGACCGAGGGCGCGCAGCACCGCGGACTGGTGCTCCAGCGGGATCAGGTAGCGCAGACCGCCCGCGACGACGTAGACGTCGTCGTCGACAGAGACCAGCACGCCCGGCGCCGCTCCCGTGGTCACGGGCGGGGCGCTCGCGTCGTCGTCCGCCCCGTCGCCGTCGACGTCGACCGGCAGGTCCACCCCGATCGTCGTGCGCGCCCCGTCGGGCACCAGGCACGAGAGCCAGCCGGTGGCGACGAGCCGGTCCGCGGCGGGCGGCGCGTCGGGGGCGTCGGCGATCCCGATCGCGGCGCCGCGAGGGGTGTCCGCGATGTCGTCCTCCGACACCTGGACCACGTGGAAGGCCGACGACGGGACGACCAGCCGGGCGCTCGTGGTGTTGAGCACCGGGTAGAGCGTCCCCTTGATCGCGACGTACCGCGTGCCGACGTCCTTGACCACCACGAGCGAGCTGTCGTCCCAGCCGGCCGGGAGCGTGGGCTTGAGCAGGCCGTACGCCAGACTGCCGAGCACGAGGATCACGGTGAGGAGGATGCCGGCCACGACGCCGCGCATCGGCTTGGTGGGCTCGAGCTCCTGGCCCGCCGGTGCGCCGCTGACGAAGGCCGTGAGGAGCCGACGCCGGCTGTAGGTCTGCGCCTCGACGAGGTCGCGCTTGGACGCCATCGGCCGCTCAGACCAACCCGGCGGCGGCGACACCGAGCGGCAGCAGCACAGCGAGGCAGGTGACCTCGAGGACGTCACCCGCACGCGCGAGACCGACCCGCTGGCGCGGGGCCACCAAGCCGACCGCAACGACCACGGCCGCGGCGGCACCCGCCGACGCGACCAGCGCGCCCCGCCACGACGGGTGCAGCACGGCGGCCTCGAACAGGGTCGCGGCGATGCCGACGATGCCGGCCGAGACCACCAGCAGGACGTCGAGGCGCGAGTAGGACTGGCGGCTCGAGAGCAGCACCCCGGCGAAGCCCACGAGCAGCAGGACCGTGCCGAGGGCGCCGAGCGCCACGACCGCCGGAGTGGCCGCGAGCGCGAAGAGACCGACGGCGACCCGCAATGAGACCTGCAGGCGGTGCCCGCTCTCGAGCTGGCGGCGGACGCGCTCGGGGTCGACGGGGGGCGGGTCGAGCAGGATCTCGGCCTCCGTGCGCGCGCTGACCACGCGCAACGGGGTGCTCGACAGGGCGAGCCACGGCACGCCGATGCTCGCGGTGACGACGATCGCGACGACGACGGCGAGCACCTCGCCGGCTGCCGCGTCGGTGAGCGCGACGGTCGCCCCGCTGACCGCCAGCCCGAGGCCGAGCACCACCGGACCGGCGGCGAGCTCGCGACGGTCGACCAGGGCGGGCATCCCGACGAGCCCGGCGACGACGAGCCCGACGCCCGCCCAGACGGCGGGCCAGCCCCAGCCCGGTGCGGACGTGCCGACGGTCAGGCCGGCGACCCCGCCCAGGACCGCGGCCGCGAGGACGAGGATGCGCCCGGTGGCGGGCTCGCGACCCACGCGCCCGACGACCGCGCCGCACGCGAGCGCCAGGACCGCGCCCGCC
>NZ_JBFUKJ010000028.1:0-50550 GCF_056400905.1 Cellulomonas sp. P4_H12 | reverse complement strand
GCCGAGGCAGCCACGGCCCGGGCCAACGCGAGGGCGGCGGCCGCCCCGGCCGCCAAGCCGGCCGCGGTCGTCGCCAAGCCGACCGCGCCCCCGCTGTCGGAGCTCATGGCCCCCACCAAGCGTCAGTTCGGCCTGTACACCGCGCAGTCGCCGTTCAACTGGGCGGAGTTCGACAACGTCAGCTCGACCGTCGGCGTGAAGCCGACGATCTCGGGCTACTTCCAGGGCTGGGACGGGCCCTTCCGGCCCGACGCGGTGACGCGGTCCTGGCAGAAGGGCATGCTCCCGCTGCTCACCTGGGAGTCGCGCCCGCTGAAGGCGGCGAACGACCAGGCCGTGGACCCGAACTACTCGCTGCCCAAGATCATCGCCGGGCAGTACGACGACTACCTGCACCAGTACGCCAAGGACGTGGTCAGCCTGGGTCTG
Source organism: Cellulomonas sp. P4_H12 (assembly GCF_056400905.1). Classification (NCBI taxonomy): domain Bacteria; kingdom Bacillati; phylum Actinomycetota; class Actinomycetes; order Micrococcales; family Cellulomonadaceae; genus Cellulomonas; species Cellulomonas sp. P4_H12. Next base: position 50,121 of record NZ_JBFUKJ010000028.1, on the reverse strand, counting down.
CCGATGGCCATCCGCCTGGACCACGAGATGAACGGCAGCTGGTACCCGTGGGGCGAGCGGGCGTGGGGCGGCAACTCGCTCAACGGCAACGGCAAGGGCGACTTCGTGAGGATGTGGCGTCACGTGCACGACATCTTCGAGGCCGAGGGCGCCAACCAGTACGTCATCTGGGTGTGGGCGCCGAACATCGTCAACTCGCTGCCGGACTGGGCCAAGAACTCGTCCTGGTACATGCGGTCCCTGTACCCGGGCGACGACTACGTCGACTGGGTTGGCCTGTCCGGCTACTACCGCCCGCCGTTCAAGGCGGACCAGACGCCGACGTTCTCGTACACGTACGACAGGTCGCTGAACCAGCTGCGGTCGATCACGAGGAAGCCGATCCTCCTCGCGGAGATCGGTGCCACGGAGGTGGGCGGGCAGAAGCCGGCCTGGGTCGCCGACCTCTTCACGGCGCTGGCCAAGCCGGAGAACGCCGACGTCCTCGGGTTCGCGTGGTTCAACCACACGGTCACCACGATCTCCGGGGGCCAGCGCGTCACCAACGACTGGCGGATCACGTCCCGGCGCGACTCGCAGCAGGCGTTCATCGACGGGATCACCAACCCGGCGGCGGGTTTCGTCGACGGGCCTCCCGTCACGACGCTCGCGGCACCGGAGGCGGTGGCGCCACCGCCCCCTGCGACTCCGGCACCGACGCCGCCGCCCACCCCSACCCCGACCCCGACGCCAACGCCGGAGACGACCCCGACGCCGGAGACCACCCCTTCCCCGACCCCGACACCGACACCGACACCGGAGCCCACCCCGAGCCCGACGACCACCCAGGAGCCGTGATGAAGACACCACGCGTGGACGACCTCCGTCCCATCGACACCACCGAGAGCCGTCGCCCCTTCGAGCCCGGCGGCCCCGTTCCGAGGATCGCCGTCCTCGGCACGGGCTACCTCGGCGCCACCCACGCGGTGGCCATGGCCCAGCTGGGCATGGAGGTGGTCGGCGTCGACACCGACCCGCACAAGGTCGAGATGCTCGCGGCCGGGAAGGTGCCGTTCTACGAGCCGGGGCTGCCCGAGCTCCTGTCCGAGCAGATGGCAACGGGCCGGCTCCGGTTCACCACCGACGTGGCCGAGGCGGTCGGCTGGGCGGACGTGCACTTCGTGTGCGTCGGCACGCCGCAGTCGAAGACCAGCCACGCCGCCGACCTCCGCTACGTGGAAGCGGCGACGACGGCCATCGCGCGGCACCTGACGCACGACGGGCTCATCGTCGGCAAGTCCACGGTGCCCGTCGGCACGGGTGCCCGGCTCCGGGCGCTGGTGGCGCGCGAGGCACCCTCCGGCGTGCGGGCGGAGCTGGTGTGGAACCCGGAGTTCCTCCGCGAGGGCAAGGCCGTGGCCGACACGCTGCACCCCGACCGCATCGTCCTGGGCGGCGCGTCGGCCGAGGCGGAGGCGCTGCTGCGCACGGTGTACTCGGGACCCATCGCGGAGGGGTCGCCCGTGGTCGTCTGCGACCTCCCGACCGCGGAGCTGGTCAAGGTCAGCGCCAACGCGTTCCTGGCGACGAAGATCTCGTTCATCAACGCGATCTCCGGGGTGTGCGAGGCGGCCGGGGCCGACGTCACGGTGCTGGCCGACGCCCTCGGGCACGACGCCCGCATCGGCCGCCAGTTCCTCGACGCCGGTCTCGGGTTCGGCGGCGGGTGCCTGCCCAAGGACATCCGGGCGCTCATGTTCCGCGCCAACGAGCTCGGGGCCGGGCGCGCGGCCGGGCTGCTCCAGCAGGTGGACGAGATCAACATGGGCCAGCGCGAACGCGTGATCGACCTCGCCGTGCAGGCGTGCGGCGGCTCGGTGCTCAATCGGCGGGTGGGCGTGCTCGGTGCCGCGTTCAAGCCGCACACCGACGACGTCCGGGACTCCCCGGCGCTGAACGTGGCGGCGGCCCTGCACCTGCGCGGCGCGCAGGTCACGGTCTACGACCCGCAGGCAGGCGACACCGCGCGCTCGATGTTCCCGACCCTCGGCTACGCGACCAGCGTGGACGAGGCCGTCGAGGGCACCGACGTGATCCTGGTGCTGACCGAGTGGGACGAGTTCCTCGACGCCGATCCCGCGCACCTGGCCACGATCGCGCACCAGCCGGCCGTCATCGACGCCCGTGGCAGGCTGGACGCCGGCCGCTGGCGCGCGGCGGGGTGGACGTTCACGGGCCTGGGCCGGGCGGCCGCGGCGTAGGCCGGACGCACCGACGGCCCCGGGGAGCGGATCCCCGGGGCCGTCGTGGTCGGCTACCCGCCGAGCGCCGCGGAGACCACGTCCTTCGCCTCGGCCTGCACCTGCGCGAGGTGCTCGGCGGACACGAACGACTCGGCGTAGATCTTGTACACGTCCTCGGTGCCGGACGGCCGGGCGGCGAACCACGCGTTCTGCGTGGTGACCTTGAGCCCGCCGATCGCGGCGTTGTTGCCGGGCGCGTTGGTCAGCTTGGCGGTGATGGTCTCGCCGGCCAGCGACGTGGCGGTGACCTGGTCGGGCGTGAGCTTCGAGAGCGTCGCCTTCTCCTCGCGGGAGGCCGCCGCGTCGACTCGCGCGTACCAGGACTCGCCGAACTCGGCGACGAGGTCGCGGTGGTGCGCCGACGGCGACTTTCCGGTGGTCGCCAGGATCTCCGAGGCGAGGAGCGCGGGCAGGATGCCGTCCTTGTCGGTGGTCCACACCGTGCCGTCCTTGCGCAGGAACGACGCCCCGGCGGACTCCTCGCCGCCGAACCCGACCGACCCGTCCACCAGGCCCGGGACGAACCACTTGAACCCCACGGGCACCTCGAGCAGCGTGCGCCCGAGCTTGGCGGCCACGCGGTCGATGAGGCTGGACGAGACCAGGGTCTTGCCGATGGCGGTCCCGGCCGGCCAGCCCTCCCGCGCCCCGCCGTACAGGTAGGCGATGGCCACGGCGAGGTAGTGGTTCGGGTTCATGAGGCCGTCGGGGGTGACGATGCCGTGCCGGTCGGCGTCGGCGTCGTTGCCGGTCGCGATGTCGAAGGGCGCGGGGTCGCCGGCCATGCGACTGACCAGCGACGCCATCGCGTACGGAGACGAGCAGTCCATCCGGATCTTGCCGTCCCAGTCGAGCGTCATGAACGCCCAGCGCGGGTCGACCGTCGGGTTCACCACCGTGAGGTCGAGCCCGTAGTACTCACCGATCTCGCCCCAGTACTCGACGGACGCGCCACCGAGCGGGTCGGCGCCGATGCGCACGCCGGCAGCGCGGATCGCCTCGACGTCGATGACGTTGACCAGGTCCGCGACGTACGACGACAGGTAGTCGTGCTTGCGCGTGGTGTCGGCGGCCAGCGCGGCCTCGGCGCTCAGCCGCGGGACGTTCTTCCAGCCTGACGCCAGGATCTCGTTGGCCCGGTCGGCGATCCACCCCGTGGCCTCGGACCCCGCGGGGCCGCCGTGCGGCGGGTTGTACTTGAAACCGCCGTCGCGCGGGGGGTTGTGCGACGGGGTCACGACGATGCCGTCGGCCAGCCCGGGGCCCTGCGTGCGCACGCCTTCGGAGCTGCCCGCGCCGTTGTGCCGCAGGATCGCGTGCGACACCCCGGGCGTCGGTGTCCAGGAGTCGCGCGCGTCGACGTGGACCTCGACCCCGGCGGCGGCGAGCACCTCGAGCGCGGACCGCCACGCCGGGTCGGACAGCGCGTGGGTGTCGCGGCCGATGAACAGGGGCCCGTCCGTGCCCTGGTCCCGGCGGTACTCGACGATCGCGGCGGTGATGGCGACGATGTGCGCCTCGTTGAACGCGGTGTCCAGGGCCGACCCGCGGTGGCCGCTGGTGCCGAACACCACGCGCTGCGCGGGGTCGTCGAGGTCGGGTTGGCGGTCGTAGTACGCGCTGGTCAGGGCGTCGAGGTCGACGAGGTCGGACGGCTGGGCGGGTGTTCCGGCGCGCGGGTCCATGTCGCGATCCTCCCCTAACGCCCGGTGTCCCGCGACCCCCCGACCGGCTGGTCGGGCCCGGCGGGCCGGGTAGCCTTTCCCGCATGGCCAAGAACTCGTCCGACTTCGTGCTGCGCCCGTTCGAGGGGCTCCCCGGCGAGCCCGACTGGGTGGCGCTCAAGGAGCTGGTCCCGGCGGCGACCGCGACCGCTCGGACCACGAAGGAGCACGGCGCGCGCGAGGTCCTGGTGACCACCGTGCTGCCGACCAGCTGGCCCGCGCTGCACCGCGCCGACGGCGTGATCCTGCTGGCGCTGCAGACCACCAGCAGCTCCAACGACGTGAGCCGCGACCTCGCGCACGCGCTGCTGGAGGCGCTCGAGGTCGAGGCCGGCACCGCAGTCGAGACCATCGGCCTCCCGGAGCCCGGCCCGCGCCTGCAGGACGTGCTTGACCTGTCCGTGCCGTTCGACGTGACCGTGCAGGACTCGTTCGCGTACTGGCTCGCCCCCGACACGGAGCGCACCCCCGACCTGCAGGCCGCGATCGAGGAGGCCGACGGCGGCATCATCGACACGGTCAAGCTCGAGTCCGCCGACGCGGCGTACTGGTGCCGGATGGGCGCCCGCGAGTTCCTGCGCTGGGCGCAGCCGCACGAGGAGCAGGTCGTCCTCGACGGTCTCGCCCGCCTGCACGCCAAGCGCGAGTCCGGGTTCGAGGGCGCGAAGTTCGTCGGCTACTTCCGCTCCGCGGGGCTCGTCGTCCCGGTGTGGGAGCTGGCGAAGGGGTCGGAGGCCGAGGACATCGAGAAGCCCGTCGCCGACTTCCTGCCCCGCTTCACGGCGGCGCTGGAGGACTCGTCGCCGCTGGACGCGAACGAGCGCCGGGCGCGCGCGGGCCTGGTCGCCCGCCAGGTCACGCTGCGCTGACGGGGTCGTCCACAGACCGGTGTTCCCGCGGGCGCTGCTCGCGGCGATGGATAGGGTGGCGGACGTGATGCGCAAGGGCCGACGGGCCGCCGACCAGCCGGCGGGGACGTCCGTGCCGACCCCCGACGACGTCACCCCGTCCGAGGTCGTCGACGCCCGGCCCACCGTGGCCGACGTCCGCAAGGCGGCGGTCGACGAGCGCAAGGCCGCGGCGCACAAGGCCCGGCAGCGCGTCGCCGTGATCATCCCCGCCAAGGACGAGTCTCGACGCATCGCGGCCACGGTCCGGTCGGCCCGCGCGATCCCGCACGTGGATCTCGTGCTGGTGGTCGACGACGGCTCCGAGGACAACACTCAGCACGTCGCGCGCGAGGCCGGCGCAGTCGTGGTCCGGCACTCGCACAACCGCGGCAAGGCCGCCGCCATGGAGACGGGCGCGGCCGTGGTCGCCATGCGCGACGCCCCGGACCGGCAGCCGCGCATCCTGCTGTTCATCGACGGCGACCTGGGCGAGACGGCGGTGAACACCGCGCCGCTCGTGCCGCCCGTGTTCGAGGGCCACGCCGACCTGGCGATCGCCCTGATCCCGCCGCAGCCCGGGGCGGGCGGGCGGGGCATCGTCGTCGGAGCGGCCCGTCGGGCCATCGCGTCGATGACCGGCTGGACGCCGACCCAGCCGCTGTCGGGCATGCGCTGCCTGACTCGTGCCGCCTTCGAGGCGGCGACGCCCCTGGCGCACGGGTGGGGCGTCGAGACGGGCATGACCATCGACCTGCTGCGCCGCGGCTTCCGCGTGGTCGAGATCCCGTGCGACCTCAAGCACCGGCCATCGGGGTCGGACCTCAAGGGTCAGATGCACCGCGCCGCCCAGTACCGGGACGTGCAGCTCGCGGTCAATGCGCGTCGCGTGCGCCGCGCGGCGGGTGCCGTGAAGCGGACCGTCACACCGGCGCAGAAGCCTCCGCAGACTCACCGGTAGCCGACGGGGCGTCCTCCTCGAGCTCGCCCCCGGGTGCGCCGAGGCGCCACTGCGCGGCCGCGGCGACCAGGCAGGGCACCGCGACCGCGATGCCCGTGGCCGGCACGACGATGCCGGAGTCGTTCATGAGGAACCCGACGGTCAGCGCCGCCGCGATCGCGGCCACCGCGGGACGCAGGAGCGGGACCGCGCGCTGCAGCCCGGCCATCGAGCTGCCCGTGCCCATGAGCGCACCGCGGCGTGGCCGGCCGCCGGCGATCACCAGCCACGTCAGCAGGACGCCGCCGACGGCCAGCACGAGGTAGCGCCACGAGGTGAGGACGCGGAGGTTCACCGCGATCTTGCGCCCCACGACGTCCCACAGCCCGCCGTCGAGCACCGTGGCGAAGAACCGGCCGAGGTGGGTGCGGTCGGCGGGCGGGCGCAGCCAGTCCAGCACGGCGAAGCCGCCGACGACCACGACCCCCACCAGCGCGATGAGCCCGATCCACTTCCAGCTGACCTTGCGCCCGCTCACCACGATCGTCAGCATCGCGAACGCCAGGATCAGTGCCGGGGGGCCGCCGAAGTCGCTGCCCAGCCCCGGCGTGCCGTCGACGACCACCAGCAGCAGCCCGAGACCCGCGACCGCGGCCGTGGCGAGCCCCCGGCGCCCGCGCCGCAGGAGCGGGTCCGCGATCGCGACCGCGAGCAGCAGCCCCGCGGCCGTGAGCAGCGCGAACGCCTGGTTGCTCATGCCGTAGAACCGGGCCGCGAGGATGCGGTGCGCGCCCATGGGCGAGTCGATGACCAGGGTCGAGCCGGTGCAGGCGTCGACCACGAGGACGAGGACGGTCACGCCGGCGACGACGCCCGTCGGGCCGAGCAGGTTGCGCCGCCACGGCCCGACCAGGGCCGCGACCGTGATGACCGCGATCCACCCGAGCAGCACCCACCAGAACGTGGTCACGGGCATGTCGGAGCGCCACCAGGGAACCGTGTTGGTGAGGAACGACGCGACGGGCGCGGCCGCGAGCGCCAGCGCCGCCACCCGGAGCACCCGCAGGGCGGGCCGCAGGGGCGGCCGGTCCGAGCGGCCCTTGCGCGTCAGCACGATGGCGGCGGCGATGAACAGCACGGCCTGGACCAGCACCAGGCGCGTCGAGTAGGCGCCGGCCACGCGCGTGATCATGGTGGCGTGCCGCTGCACGTCGAGCAGCCGGTCCACGCGCGCGGTCGCGGCGGCGGTCGACGGCCCGGGCAGGATCTCCGCCCCGCTCAGCGCCGCGGCGCTGTCGTCGAGCCCGATGCCGGCGAGCAGGGTCGGGGTGACGTCGACGGTCTGGATGAGGCCGGCCTGCCGGGTGGATCCCGACGTCAGCAGGCTCTCGGCGTACTGGGCGCCGTTGGGCGCGCGCCCGGTCGCGGCGGCCAGCTGCAGCGCGGTCCGGCCCGAGTCGGCGAGGGAGACGACGAGCACCGTCGCGCCGGAGCGCTGCGCGCCGGCGATCGCGGCGCCGATCCGGTCGTCGATGGCCTGCGCCTGCAGGGCGCGCGCGGGCTCGATGATCGCGTCGGGCGTCGACACCTCGGGGGTCACCGGCTCGTCGACGTCGTCGCCGGGGGCGGTCTCGGTGGGCTGCGGGGTGCTCGGTCGGGCGGTCGTGGCGTACCCGGGGTCGCGCAGCGAGCCGGCGTCGAGGACGACCAGCTGCGAGGTGCCCAGGGCGTCCCGCACCGCGCGCGTGATCCCGGAGCCGGAGGTGGGCAGGTCGAGGTAGGTGCCGACGGGGACGCCCTGCTCGTCGGCGAGCGCGATCGCCGCGCCGGGCCCGATGCCGGTCGCCGTCGAGCCCGCGTCCGCCAGCATGTTGCCCAGGAGCCCCGGGGTCGCGCCGTAGGACTCGGCGTCCGCCGCGGCGACGTAGTCGTCCCAGCCCGGCACGGTGCCGTCCTCGCCGGGACCGCGCAGGGTCCGGCACGTGCCGTCGTCGGCGCGCACGTCGGCCGCTCGGGTGCCGGTGGAGACCGCCAGCCAGCCGTCGGCCGGGCAGGAGCGCGACGCCACGCTGCGGGCGGCGACCAGGCCGACCGAGCCCTCGCGCGACAGGCTCCAGAGCGCCGGCGTCGTCAGCGTGGTGACGTCGTCCCACCGGACCCCGGTCACCCCGACCAGGAGCACGGGGGGTTCGTCGGCCGCCCGCGCCGGCGTCGCCAGGAGCAGGCCCGCCACGCCCAGCAGGAGGGTGAGCGCCACGCCGCGGAGCAGGGACGCGCGCGGGCGGGCAGGGGTCAGCACCGTTCCAGCCTACGGGCGCACTACCCTCGACCCCGGCGGCGCTGCGGGGTATCCGTGCAGCGTGCACATCATCTGCACGGGAGGGACGCCATGTCGAAGGGGCTGCCGCGGTACGCCTACCTGGGCCCGTCTGGCACGTTCACCGAGGCCGCCCTGCGCCAGGTGGTGCCCGTCGGCGAGTGCGTCGACCTGCCCGTCTCCGACGTCGCGTCGGCGATCGAGGCGGTCCGCACGGGCGAGGCCGACTTCGCGGTGGTCGCCATCGAGAGCACGGTGGAGGGCGGCGTGACCGCGACGCTGGACAGCCTGGCGGGAGGCGACCCGCTGGTGATCCTGCGCGAGATGCTCGTGCCGGTGCAGTTCACGCTCGCGGCCTCGGCGGGCGTGCGGCTCGAGGACGTCCGGCGCATCTCGGCGCACCCCCACGCGTGGGTGCAGTGCCGGCGCTGGCTCGCGCACCACCTGCCGACCGTCGTGCACGTGCCCGCCACCTCCAACACGGCGCCCGCGGCGCTGCTGGCGGAGCGGCCCGCGGGAGACCTGGGCTTCGACGCGGCGCTCGTGCCGCCCGCGGCCGTCGAGTCCTACGGGCTGGTGCCGCTCGCGCACGACGTCGCGGACAACGCCGCCGCGCAGACCCGGTTCGTCGTGGTCGGCCACCCTGGCGACGTGCCGCCGCCCACCGGCGCGGACAAGACCACCCTGGTGGTGCACCTGCCCGACAACGAGGCCGGCGCGCTGCTCGCCATGCTCGAGCAGTTCGCCGTGCGCGGCGTGAACCTGTCCCGCATCGAGTCGCGGCCCATCGGCGACGCCCTCGGCCGCTACTCGTTCTCCCTCGACGCGGAGGGCCACATCACCGACGAGCGGGTGGGCGAGGCCGTCATGGGACTGCACCGGCGCTGCCCGTACGTGCGGTTCCTCGGCTCCTACCCGCGCGCCGACGCGGTCGAGCCGACCGTGCACGTGGGGACGGCCGACACGGACTTCGTCGGTGCCCGCGCGTGGCTGCAGGCGGTCCGGGGCGGCTCGGCGACCTGACGGTCAGACCGGCACCCGCACCACGAGCGCGGCGGGGTCGACGCGCGCGGAGAGCTCGGTGACGCGGCCGACGATGTCGCCGTCCACCTGCACGTGCTCGCCACCCTGCACGACGACCCGCACCTCCTGCGCGCGGGTGTGGTCGATGCGGCCGATCTTGGCCGGCAGGTCGTTGCGCATCCCGGCGCCCTGCAGCACCACCTCGCCGAAGAGCTGTGCCCAGCCGGCGACCCCGCCGCGGGTGTCGATCGCCGCGACGTCCAGCCAGCCGTCGTCGAGCACCGCGTCGGGGAGCAGGGTGATCCCGCCCGGCAGCTTCCCGCAGTTGCCGATGAGCAGGCTGCGCAGCCGGGTGGTCGTCATCGCCTGGTCGTCGAGCCGGACGTGCATGCGCGTGCGGCGGCCGTGCAGGTGCCGCATGCCCGACACGAAGTAGGCGATCCAGCCGACGCGGCGCTTGAGCTGCTCGTCGGTGTCGGCCACCATCGCGGCGTCGAAGCCCAGGCCGGCGATGACCAGGAAGATGTGGTCGCGGGGCAGGTCGGGCAGCTGGTCGGCCGCCTCGGCGACGGGGTCGTCGACGTCCGACTCCCACCGGAGCACGCGCAGCCAGCCGACGTCGATGGTCCGGTCGCGGCCCTCGAGGGCGACCTGCATGGCGGCCAGCGGGTCGCTCAGCGGCAGGTCGAGGTTGCGGGCCAGCAGGTTGCCCGTGCCCAGCGGCACGAGGCCCATGGGCACCCCGGTGCCGACGAGCGCCTCGGCGACGGCCCGGACCGTGCCGTCCCCGCCGATGGCCACGACGACGTCCGCACCCGCGGCGACGGCGGCCCGCGTCTGCCCGACGCCCGGGTCCTCGACCGTGGTCTCGTACCAGAGCGGCTCGGCGTACCCCTGGGCCTGCCGGTTGCGCAGGATCGCCGCCTTGAGGGCCGGCACGTCCGACTTGGAGGGGTTGGCGACGAAGGCCACCACCTGCCCGGCCTCCTGGACGTCCCGCGCCAGGCGCAGCGCCCGTGCGCTGGTCCCCGCGCGCGGGGACTCGATCCGGCGGCGCAGCTCGCGCTGGCGCATCCACAGCAGCAGCACGAGCAGGAGCGCCGCGAGCGCCGCGATGCCCGCCGCGACGGCGACCCACGCCTCCCACGTCATGCGGAGAATCTACGGCCCCGCCCGTCGCGCCCGTCGCGCCCCCGACGTCCGCCCGGCCGGGAGAACGGCACTTTCCCGCGAGAACGGCACTGTGAGGTGCCGTTCTCGCGGCGAAGTGCCGTTCTCGAGGCGGGACGCGGGGCGGTGGATGCGCGTGCCGGGCGTTCCGGGTGGGTCGGTAGGGTTCTCGGGTGATCGATCTGCGGCTCCTGCGGGAGGATCCCGACCTCGTCCGGACGAGCCAGGTGGCGCGGGGGGACGACCCCCACCTCGTCGACCAGGTTCTCGACGCCGACGCGCGGCGGCGCTCCGCGCTGACGGAGTACGAGACCGTGCGGGCCGAGCAGAAGTCCCTGGGCAAGCAGGTCGCCCAGGCGCAGGGCGACGCGAAGCAGGCGCTGCTCACGCGCACCAAGCACCTGGCCGAGCAGGTGAAGGCCCTCCAGGCCGACGCCTCCGCGGCGGAGGCGCACGCGACCGAGCTGAGCCGGCGCATCTCGAACATCGTCGAGGACGGCGTGCCGGCCGGAGGCGAGGACGACTACGTCGTGCTCAAGCACGTCGGCGAGGCCCGCGACTTCGACTTCCCGGTGCGCGACCACCTCGAGCTGGGCGAGGGCCTCGCGGCCATCGACACCGAGCGCGGCGCCAAGGTCTCGGGCGCGCGGTTCTACTACCTCACGGGCATCGGTGCGCGCCTCGAGCTCGCGCTGCTCAACGCGGCCGTGGACAAGGCCCTGTCGGCCGGCTTCACGCCCGTCATCACGCCGACCCTGGTCAAGCCCGAGATCATGGCCGGCACCGGGTTCCTCGGCGCCCACGCCGACGAGGTCTACCACCTGCCGGCCGACGACCTGTACCTCGTCGGCACCAGCGAGGTCGCGCTCGCGGGCTACCACTCGGGCGAGATCCTCGACCTGTCGAAGGGCCCCAAGCGGTACGCCGGCTGGTCGGCCTGCTACCGGCGCGAGGCCGGCTCGTACGGCAAGGACACCCGCGGGATCATCCGTGTGCACCAGTTCCACAAGGTCGAGGCGTTCAGCTACACGACGATCGAGGACGCCTACGACGAGCACCGCCGCATCCTCGGCTGGGAGGAGGAGATGCTGGCCCTCGCCGAGCTGCCGTACCGCGTGATCGACACCGCGGCGGGCGACCTGGGCTCGAGCGCCGCCCGGAAGTTCGACTGCGAGGCGTGGCTGCCCAGCCAGCAGCGGTACCTCGAGCTCACCTCGACCTCGAACTGCACGACGTTCCAGGCCCGCCGCCTCGGCGTCCGCGAGCGCACCGCCGACGGGTCGATGCGCCCGGTGGCCACGCTCAACGGCACGCTGGCGACGACCCGCTGGATCGTCGCGATCCTGGAGAACCACCAGCAGGCCGACGGGTCGGTGCGGGTGCCGGAGGGGCTGCGGCCGTACCTCGGGGGCCTCGAGGTGCTGGAGCCCGTGCGATGACCCGCTGCCGCCTCGTCGCCCTCGACGTCGACGGGACGCTCATGTCCTACGACGGCACGATCTCCGACGAGGTGCGCGAGGCGGTCCGTGCGGTCCGCGACTCCGGGCTGCACGTGGTGCTCGCGACCGGCCGCGGGGTGCACTCGGCGGCGCCGGTGGCCGCCGACCTCGGGCTGACCGAGGGCTGGCTCGTCTGCTCCAACGGTGCGGTCACCGCGCGGCTCGACCCGACCATGGACGTCGGCTACGAGATTGCCCGCGTGGTCACCTTCGACCCGGGCCCGGCCCTGCGGGCGATCGCGCTCGAGCTGCCGGACGCCCTGTACGCCGTCGAGGACCTGGGCCTGGGCTTCCGCGTCTCGGCCGACTTCCCCGACGGTGAGCTCGCCGGCGACCTCGAGGTGGTGTCCTGGGAGGATCTGACGTCGACCCCGGCCACCCGCGTGGTCATCCGGAGCCCCGACAGCACGCCCGAGATGTTCCACGAGCTGGTCGAGCGGGTCGGCCTGCACGAGGTCGAGTACGCCGTCGGCTGGTCTGCCTGGCTCGACCTCACGCCCGGCGGCATCTCCAAGGCCAGCGCGCTCGAGGAGGTGCGCCAGCACCTGGGCGTGCAGCCCCACGCGACCGTGGCGATCGGGGACGGCGGCAACGACGTCCAGATGCTGCGCTGGGCGGCCCGTGGGGTCGCGATGGGCCACGCCCCCGAGGCGGTGCGCGCGGCTGCCGACGAGGTCACGGGCGGGATCGAGGACGACGGCGCCCTGCCGGTCCTGCGCAGCCTGCTCGTGTGAGGAAAGGCACGCTCTGCCGATCTCGTCGGTCCGGCGCATGATTCCGGGCCATCTCGACCGTTCCCGTCCGCCGTGCCCTCGCCGTGACTGAATCGTGACCGGTTTGCACCGGCTTATCGGTTGCGCCCGTCTTACGTAAAGGCTTGCATCGCTTGCAAGGGCGCGGGGCATTCACCTGCGCTCAACCGGTGCATGACGACGTGGAGGTCTCATGAACGGCACGCGAAAGCGTCGCGGGTACGTGGCAGCAGCGGCAGCGAGCGCAGGGCTCGCGCTCGTGCTGACGGGGTGTTCGGGCGGCGGGGACGACGGCGGAGACGGGGGCAGCACCGACAACGCGACGTCCGACTGCTCCCTCTACGACTCGTACGGCGACCTGAGCGGCAAGACGGTCTCGATCTACGCCGGCATCACCACCCCGGAGGACAAGCCCTACACGGACTCCTTCAAGGCGTTCGAGGACTGCACGGGCGTCAAGGTCGACTACCAGGCCGACAAGAGCTTCGAGCAGCAGATCCTGGTCCAGGCGCAGGCGAAGAACACGCCGGACATCGCCATCGTCCCGCAGCCCGGCCTGCTGGCCCAGCTGGTGGCGACGGGCACCGTCGTCGCCGCGCCCCAGGCCGTCGCGGACAACGTCGAGAAGTTCTGGGACCCGTCCTGGAAGGACTACGGCTCGGTCGACGGCACGTTCTACGCGGCACCGTCGGGCGCCAGCGTGAAGTCGCTCGTCTGGTACTCGCCGAAGCAGTTCAAGGACAACGGCTGGGAGGTCCCGACGACGCTCGACGAGCTGCAGAAGCTCTCCGACGACATCGCGGCCACCGGGATCAAGCCGTGGTGCGCCGGCATCGCCTCGGGTGACGCGACCGGCTGGCCGATCACCGACTGGATGGAGGACATGATGCTCCGGGTCGCCAGCCCGGAGTCCTTCGACAAGTGGGTCTCGCACGAGGAGGCGTTCAACTCCGCCGACCCGACCAAGGCGCTCGACGCCGTGGGCGACTACCTGAAGAACACCAAGTACGTGAACGGTGGCTTCGGCGACGTCACGTCCATCGCGAGCACCGCGTTCCAGGACGGCGGCCTGCCGATCCTCGACGGTCAGTGCGCGCTGCACCGCCAGGCCTCGTTCTACGCGGCCAACTGGCCCGAGGGCACCAAGGTGGCCGAGGACGGCGACGTCTTCGCGTTCTACCTGCCGGGCATGAAGGCCGACGACCACCCGGTGCTCGGCGCCGGCGAGTTCGTGACCGCGTTCAGCGACCGTCCCGAGGTGCAGGCGCTCCAGGAGTTCTGGTCCACCGACACCTGGGCGAACATCAAGGCGAAGGCGAGCTCGGAGGACACCGGCGGTGGCTGGATCTCCGCCAACAAGGGGCTCGACACCGCCAACCTGGTGAACCCGATCGACCTGCTCTCCGCCAAGATCCTGCAGGACCCGAACACGGTGTTCCGCTTCGACGGCTCGGACCGCATGCCGGCCGCCGCGAACTCCGTGTTCTGGAAGGAAGCGACCAACTGGATCACCGGGCAGGACACGAAGTCGACGCTCGACAAGATCGAGGCCGCCTGGCCGACGTCCTGAGCTGAGGCCGGTCCCCGGGAGTCGTGCGCGGCTCCCGGGGACCGGCCTGCACTCCGACAGTGCCGTCGTCCGTCGCCGGCCGCCGTTGTCCGTCGTCGTCCCCGTCCGGAGGTCCGATGCAGCTCGCCGACAAGCTCGGAGCGATGGTGATCGCGCTGCTCGCGTTCACCGTCGTGATCGGTCTGATCCTGTTCGTCGTCTCGCTCCTGGAGAAACGAGGCGTCAAGCGGGTCGCCTGGTTCTTCGTCGGGCCGACGTTCCTGCTCCTCCTGCTCGGCCTGGTGTACCCGGCCGTGCGCACCGTCATCCGCTCGTTCTTCGACGCCGCCGGCAAGGCCTTCATCGGCGTCGACAACTACACGGCGATCTTCACGTCCCCCGACCAGCTCGTGGTCCTGCGCAACACCGTGCTCTGGGTGCTCGTGGCGCCGGTCGTCGCGACGGTCGTCGGCCTCGTCTACGCCATCATCGTCGACGGCGCCAGGGGCGAGGCGCTCGCGAAGTCGCTGATCTTCCTGCCCATCGCCATCTCGTTCGTCGGGGCGTCGATCATCTGGAAGTTCGTGTACGAGTACCGGTTCTACGACCCGACGCTCAAGGTCAACCCGCAGCAGATCGGCCTGCTCAACCAGATCATCGTGTGGCTGGGCGGCAGCCCCCAGCAGTTCCTCATCAACCAGCCGTGGAACAACCTGTTCCTCATCGTGGTGATGATCTGGATCCAGGCCGGGTTCGCCATGACGATCCTGTCGGCGGCGATCAAGGCCATCCCGCAGGACATGGTGGAGGCCGCGCGGCTCGACGGGGTGTCGTCGTGGGGGATGTTCCGGTTCATCACCATCCCGACCATCCGGCCCACGCTCGTGGTCGTCCTCACCACGATCGCCATCGGCAGCCTCAAGGTCTTCGACATCGTCCGCACCATGACCGGCGGCCAGTTCGGCACCAGCGTCGTGGCGAACGAGTTCTTCACGCAGAGCTTCAGCGCGGGCAACCAGGGACTGGGTGCGGCCCTCGCCGTGCTCCTGTTCATCCTGGTGATCCCGATCATCGTCTACAACATCCGGCAGATCCGGCGATCGGAGGCACGATGAGCACCGTCGGACCCCAGCTGGACACGACCGGGATCGTCCGCGGCACGGACGACCAGGCCGGCGACGTCCGGGGTGTCGCGGAGGCCACGAAGAAGCGGTTGACGTCGCCGTGGGCCTCGCTCGCCGCCGTGGTCCTGGCGGTCGTGTGGACCGTGCCGACGCTCGGGCTGTTCATCAGCTCGTTCCGGCCGGCCGCGGACATCAACAAGTCGGGCTGGTGGACCGTCTTCACCAACCCGAACTTCACGCTCGAGAACTACCAGACGGTGCTGTCGTCCGACAGCTCGTCGTCGCTCGCGCCGTACATCATCAACTCGATCGTCATCACGATCCCGGCCGTCCTCATCCCGCTGCTCATCGCGTCGCTGTGCGCCTACGGGTTCGCGTGGATGAACTTCTGGGGCAAGAACGCGCTGTTCGTCGCCGTGTTCGCACTGCAGATCGTGCCCATCCAGGTCACGCTCATCCCGCTGCTGACCATCTACGCGGACATCAACATCGCGGGCACGTTCTGGGCGATCTGGCTGTCGCACACCATGTTCGCCCTACCGCTCGCGGTGTTCCTGCTGCACAACTTCATGAAGGAGATCCCCGGCGAGCTCATCGAGGCCGCGCGCGTCGACGGTGCCGGGCACGTGACGATCTTCTTCCGGCTCATGCTGCCGATCCTCAAGCCCGCCCTGGCGGCCTTCGGCATCTTCCAGTTCCTGTGGGTGTGGAACGACCTGCTCGTCGCGCTGACGTTCGCCGGGTCGTCCCAGAAGGTCGCGCCGCTGACGGTCGCCCTCTACAACCTCACGGGTCAGCGCGGCACGCAGTGGTACCTGCTCACCGCCGGGGCGTTCGTGTCGATCATCGTGCCGGTGATCGTGTTCCTCAGCCTGCAGCGGTACTTCGTCCGCGGGCTGCTCGCCGGGTCCGTGAAGGGGTGAGCACAACCACCTAGCCTGGGGCCGTGCCCGCGCCCCTGCTGTTCGTCCTGTCGGGGCTGACCCAGTACCTGGGGGCGGCGCTCGCGGTCGGCATCTTCGGCACGGTCGCCGCGGGCACGGTGGCGTGGTTGCGTATCGCGGTCGCCGCGGTCGTCCTGCTCGTCTGGCGACGACCGTGGCGGTCCCGCGCCCTGTGGACGCGCACCGAGCTGCGCACGGCCGTGGTGTTCGGCGTGGTGCTCGGCGTGATGAACGTGGCGTTCTACATCGCGATCGACCACCTGCCGCTCGGCACCGCGGTGTCCATCGAGTTCCTCGGGCCCGTCGCCGTCGCCGCCGTGACGGGCCGCGGGTGGCGCGACCGCGTGGGCATCGCGATCGCCGCGGTCGGGGTCGTGCTGCTGGCCGGGGTCAGCCTGGACGCCGGCCCGGACGCGGTCATCGGGCTCGTCGCGATCCTCGTGGCCGCCGCCTGCTGGGCGGCGTACATCCTGCTGGGCCGCCGCGTGGCGCGTGCCGCGTCCGGGGGGATCACGGGGCTCTCGGTCGCCATGGCCGCGGGGGCCGTGGTGCTCGCGCCGTTCCTCGCGGGCGGCGCGGGGCCGGTGCTGCACGACGCCCGGCTCGCCGCGCTCGTCGTCGCGATCGCCGTGTGCTCGTCGGTCATCCCCTACGCGCTCGAGCAGGTGGTGCTCCGCCGGGTCCGGGCGGCGACGTTCGCCGTGCTCCTGGCGATGCTGCCCGCGACCGCCGCCGTCGTCGGAGCCGTCGTGCTCGGGCAGGTGCCGCACGGGCTCGAGGTGGTCGGGCTGCTGCTGGTGTCCGGCGCGATCGTGCTCACGGGCCTCGACCGCGAGGAGCCGGCCGGCGAGGCGCCGCCGCCGGCGTGACCGCGCGCTAGAGGTACTGCCCCGTGGACGGGTCGCGGCGCCCGACGTCCGCCTGCGGCGCCGGAACCTGGCCGGGGGGCAGCTGGCGACGCATGCCGGTCAGCTGGGACTGCGCCGCCATCTGCTGCGCGACGAGCGCCGTCTGGATGCCGTGGAACAGACCCTCGAGCCAGCCGACCAGCTGTGCCTGCGCGATCCGGAGCTCGGCGTCCGACGGCGCCTGGTCCTCGACGAACGGCAGCGTGATGCGGTGCAGCTCCGCGACGAGCTCCGGCGACAGGCCCTCCTCGAGCTCGTGCAGCGACCGCTCGTGGATCTCCGCGAGCCGGGCGCGGGCGGCGTCGTCGAGCGGCGCGCTGCGCACCTCGTCGAGAAGCTGCTTGATCATCGTGCCGATGCGCATGACCTTCGCGGGCTGGCCGACCAGGGACGTGATGTCCTCGGGGGCGTCGTCCTCCTGGCCCGCGTCGAGCACCACTACGCGAGGCTGCTCGTCCGGGGCGGAGGTCTGGGGGTCGTTGTCGCTCACCCGGGCATTCTGTCCGACTCGGGGGCTCGGCGCAGGGGGTGCGGCCGCGTCGCTAGGGTGGTCGCCATGGCCTGGCTCACCACCTCCGCACACGCCCGATGGCTCGAGGCCGAGACCGACCGGCTCCTCGCGTTCGGACGGGCCTCCGTCGTCCCCGGCGGGTTCGCCCGGCAGGACGAGGCGGGCGACGCCGTCGACGGCCCCCTGGAGCTGTGGATCGCGTGCCGCATGACGCACGTCTACGCGATCGGTCACCTGCTGGGCCGCCCGGGCTCGGCCGCGCTGGTGGACCACGGCCTCGCGGCTCTGGCCACGACGTTCCGCGACGACGAGCACGGCGGCTGGTTCGCGGAGGTCGAGCGGGACGGCACCCCCCGCGACGCCGCCAAGGCCGCCTACCCGCACGCGTTCGTCGTCCTCGCGGCGTCGAGCGGCGTCGCGGCCGGCAGGCCCGGCGCCCGCGCGCTGCTGGACGAGGCGCTCGCCGTGTCCGAGCAGCGGTTCTGGGACGACGAGGCCGGCATGGTCGTGGAGGAGTGGGACCGGACGTTCTCGACCCTGGACGGCTACCGCGGGGTCAACGCCAACATGCACACCGTCGAGGCGTACCTGGCGGCCGCGGACGTGACCGGGCAGCGGGTCTGGCTGGACCGCGCGCTACGGATCGTGGAGCGCGTCGTGCACGGCTGGGCCGCGGGCAACGAGTGGCGCATCCCCGAGCACTTCGACGCCGACTGGGCACCCGACCTCGAGTACAACGTCGACACCCCCGCGCACCCGTTCCGTCCCTACGGCGCGACCATCGGCCACTGGTTCGAGTGGGCCCGCCTCACCCTGCACGCCCGCGCCGCCGTCACCGCGCGCGGCGACGTCGCCCCCGCCTGGCTGATCGAGGACGCGATCTCGCTCTTCGACGCCGGGGTCCGCGAGGGCTGGGACGTCGACGGGGCACCCGGTTTCGTCTACACGGTCGACTGGTCCGGCGCGCCCGTGGTGCGCGAGCGCATGCACTGGGTGGCCGCGGAGGCCGTGGCTGCCGCGGCCGCGCTGCACGCCGCGACGGGCGAGGAGCGGTTCGACGCCGCCTACACGCAGTGGTGGGAGTACATCGGCGAGCACGTGCTCGACCGCGTCGGCGGGTCGTGGTGGCACGAGCTCGGCACCGACAACCGGGTGTCCCGCACGGTCTGGGCCGGCAAGGCGGACCTCTACCACGCGGTGCAGGCCACCCTGATCCCGCGCCTGCCCCTCACACCGATGATCGCCCCCGCGCTCGCCGCAGGCCTCCTGGACTGAGGCACACCCGGCTCCGGGACGTCCGAAGAAGCGGCTGTCCTGGCGACCGGATCTTCGGACGTTGTGCTCGCGATGCGCGGGTCAGGGGAGCAGGAGGACCTTGCCGAAGGCCTCGCCGTTCTCCAGCAGGCGGTGGGCGTCGGCGGCCCGCTCGAACGGGAGCCGCGCGTGCACGACCGGCCGCACGGAGCCGTCGGCGACCAGCGGCCACACGTGCCGACGGACGCCGTCCATGATCGCGACCTTCTGGTCGTGCGGACGGGACCGCAGCATGGTGCCGAGGATGCTCGCGCGCTTGCCGAGGAGCACGGACAGGTCCAGCTCGCCGCGGCGGCCCTGCTGCATCCCGATGACGACGAGCCGGCCGTCGTCGGCGAGCACCGCCAGGTTCTCCGCCAGGCCGCCCGCACCCAGCACGTCGAGCACGACGTCGACGCCGCGGCCGTCGGTCGCGTCGAGCACCCGGTCGACGAGGCCGGGCTCGCGGTGGTCGACCACCACGTCGGCGCCCAGCTCCCGGACCCGCGCGCACCGCTCGGCGCCGCCGGCGGTCGCGATCACCCGGGTGCCGAGCGCGTGCCCCAGCTGGACGGCGGCGGACCCGACGCCCCCGGAGCCGCCGCGCACCAGCAGGGTCTCGTCCGGCGAGAGGCGGGCAGCGCGCAGGTTGGACCAGACGGTCGCCAGGGCCTCCGGCAGCGCGGCGGCGTCGACGGTCGGCAGGCCGTCCGGGAGGCGCAGCGCGAGCGCGGCCGGCACGGCGACGCGCTCGGCGTACCCGCCCCCGGCCAGCAAGGCGGCGACCCGGTCGCCCACCGCGAGGTCGTCCGCACCCAGGCCGTCCCCGCGCGCGACGACCGTGCCCGACACCTCGAGGCCCGGCCACGCGGGCGCGCCGGGAGGCGGGGGATAGGCACCGGCCCGCTGGAGCAGGTCCGCCCTGTTGACTCCGGCCGCCGCGACCTCGACTATCAGGTCCAGCGGTCCGGGGGCGGGTTCGGCCACCTCGTCGACTGCGAGGACGTCCGGATCGCCCGGCTTCGTGATCACCACCGCACGCACGTCCGCACAGTAACCCGCAGGGAACCCCAGGACGCCGCTGCACACCGCACGTCCCGCTGCTAGCACACGGCACCCGAAAGGGGTGCCATGTCGCCGTATCCCAGCGGGTGAGGTCCATGGCAAACTCTGCCGCGGGCTAATGGTCTGGCGTCCAGGAGCCGATGAAGGGCAACGGGACACCTCGCAGGTCGACTGACCAGAGGGGCACGACCGGTACGGCCGCTGGCGATACCTGCGGTCGGAAGACGGAAGGGAACGACATGCTGCGACGGCTCGGCATCCGCGCCAAAGTGATGGCTGTCCTTGCCGTCCCTATCCTCGTCATCTTCGGCGCGGGTGCGTACATCTCCTACGGGGCCCTGCAGGACCTCCGGTACGCCAAGGCGGCCGAGGGCGTCATCAGCACCCTCGAGGCCTACGGCCCGCTCGCGAGCGCGGTGCAGACCGAGCGACTCCTCTCCCTCAACGGTGGGACGCCCGAGCAGATCGCCGCGGCCCGCGCCGAGACCGACGCCGCGCTGGCGTCCGTCCGGCCCTCCACCGCGAAGCTGGACCTGTCGCAGTTCCCGCAGCCGGTGGTCAACCAGTTCCTCGCCGTCCAGTCCGCGTACAACACGATGCTCCCGTCGCTGCGTACCCGCGTGGACACCAAGGCGCAGCGCGCGCTCATCCAGCGCAACTACGGCGACCTGATCTCCGGCCAGATCTCCCTCGTCGAGCAGGTGTCGAACTCCCTGCACAACCGCGAGCTCTCGTCCTACGTGACGGCCTACAAGGAGACGAGCCAGACGGCCGACAACCTGGTCGCCGAGCTCATCAACGGAATCGCGCTGTGGACCGCGAAGGCTGAGTCGCCCGCACTGCTGCGCACGTTCACCAACAGCAGCGCCGCCACCGAGCTCTCCCGTGGCCGCGCCCGCAACGCCGTCGCCGGCCTGGGCGTCACCGACCTCGCGCTTCCGCAGAAGGACCCGACGTCGAAGTTCACGCAGATCCGGTCGCTCCTGTCGCAGGGCAACGCGCAGGGCTTCGCCGCGGTCGACCCCACCGTCTTCGCCGGGGAGATCCAGACCCAGCTGGCCACGCTCGCCGAGGTGAACGGCAAGGTCCTCGCCGCTGCCGACGCCGTCGCCGAGCAGGCCGTGACCGACGCCCAGACGCGGGCCCTGATCACCGTCGGTGCCGCTGTCCTCGCCGCAGCCCTGTCGCTGCTCCTCGCGCTCGTCGTCTCCCGGTCGATCATCGTCCCGCTGCGTCGTCTGACGAAGGCCGCCGCCGACGTCCGCGAGCAGCTGCCGCGACTGGTCGAGCAGGTGGCCGTCCCCGGTGAGGGCCCCGAGATCACCCTGGCGCCCATCCCCGTGACGTCCCGCGACGAGGTCGGCCAGCTGGCCGCCGCGTTCAACGCGGTGAACCAGACCACCGTCTCGGTCGCCCAGGAGCAGGCCGCCCTGCGTGGGTCCATCGCGGAGATGTTCGTCAACGTCGCCCGGCGCGACCAGGTGCTCCTCAACCGCCAGCTGTCGTTCATCGACTCGCTCGAGCGTGCTGAGGAAGACCCGAGCACCCTGGCGAACCTGTTCCGCCTCGACCACCTCGCCACCCGCATGCGTCGTAACGCGGAGTCCCTCCTCGTCCTCGCCGGCATCGACTCCGGCCGCCGCCTGCGCGACGCCATGCCCCTCTCGGACGTCGTCCGCACCGCCTCGTCGGAGATCGAGCAGTACGACCGCGTCGAGCTCGACCTGCAGGTCGACCCGCACATGCACGGCTTCAACGCCCTCGGCGCGGCGCACCTGCTCGCCGAGCTGCTGGAGAACGCGACGATCTTCTCCGAGCCGGAGACGCCCGTCACGGTGAGCACCGGCGTCTCCGGCCAGTTCGTCGTCGTCCGCGTCCTCGACCAGGGCCTGGGCATGAGCGACGCCGAGCTCGAGGCCGCCAACGCGAAGATCTACTCGACCTCCGCGAGCGACTCGCTCGGTAACCAGCGACTCGGCCTCTTCGTCGTCGGCCGCATCGCCCAGCGCCTCGGCGCCGAGGTGAAGCTGCTCAAGGCGGCGCACGGCACCGGCACCGAGACCATCGTCAAGTTCCCCGCGACGCTCTTCGTCGCGACCGAGACCGCCCTCTACGGCGCCGGCGCACCGGCTGCCCTCGCGGCGCCCCGCGTCGACCCCGGCATGCCGCAGATCGAGGCGCCCGTCGTCGAGGAGGTCGACCTCGCGGCACTGACCGACGGTCAGACGTCCCTCGGCCTGCCCCACCGTCGTCGTCGTGAGGACGGCGCGGACGAGCAGGTCGGCGCCGTCCCGGTGACCGAGCTCGCGCAGTCCACCGGACTGCCGACGCGGTCGAAGAAGACGTTCGACGAGGACAACCTGGTCCTGCCCGAGGCGCCCGACGGCCGCATCGCACCCGAGATCCAGGCCGCAGGCTCCGACTGGATGCCGGCAACCGTCGCCCCCGAGAAGGGCGGCCTGCCGAGCCGCAGCCGCGCCTCGACGTCCGCCTGGGCGCAGCCGGAGGAGCCGACGTCCACCGCGTCCGCCGCCGCACCCGCCCCTGCCGCCCGCGCCGGCCTGTTCTCCGGCTTCCGCGGTCGCACCGAGACGCCCGCCGTGAGCACGAACACCGACGAGAACCTCGTGGTGCCGGGCCTGGCGACGGACGACGAGCGCGCCATGCCGCCCGCCCAGTCCAACGCCGTCCGCGCCCCCTGGATGTCGAGCGGTGCGCACGCGGCGCCGGTCGAGCCGATGGTGGTCCCCAAGCTCGTCGACGACGAGGACTCGTGGGAGGCCCAGGAGGCCGAGAACCGCGAGGCGCAGAACGTCGCCGCCGCCGCTGCGCTCGCCGAGGTCGCGCCCGAGGCCGAGGAGGCTCCCGAGTGGACGCCGACCCCCGCCTGGGACTCCGCCGAGACCGAGACCGCCGAGGCTCCGGCCTGGGCACCGACCCCCGCGTGGGACACCGCTGAGGCACCGGTCGCCGACGAGACCCCGTCGTGGGAGGCGCCCGTCGCTGAGGCTGCGGCCTCGGAGGCGCCCGTCGTCGAGGAGACCTCGTCGTGGGAGGCGCCTGTCGCTGAGGCTGCGGCCTGGGAGGCGCCCGTCGTCGAGGAGACCTCGTCGTGGGAGGCGCCTGTAGCTGAGGCTGCGGCCTGGGAGGCGCCCGTCGAGGCTGCAGCTTGGGACGCGCCTGTCGCCGAGGAGACTCCCGCCTGGGAGGCGCCCGTCGCGCAGGAGACCCCCGCCTGGGAGGCTCCCGCCGCGTCCGACATGCAGGCGTGGGACCAGACGGTCGTCGACGACGAGCCGGCTTGGGAGGCGCCCGTCGTCTCCGAGCAGGCTCCCGCCGCCCTGACAGCCCGGGGCGCGGCTCCGGCCGCTGCGTCGGAGCCCGAGGCCGCCGAGGTCGCTGCCGCGGACGAGCCCGTCGCGCCTGCCGTGCYGGTCCAGACCTTCACGTCCTACAGCGGCTACGCGGGCTGGGGCGCTCCGGCGTCCGACGTGCCCGCGCCGTACGTCCCGTTCGAGCGGACGCTCGACGAGGCCCGTGCCTGGCACACCGGCGCCATGCCGATCGTGCCCGAGCCCGTTGCGCAGGTCGCGGCGCCCGCCGCCCCCGTCCAGGAGCAGCCGGCCGCAGAGCCGGCCACCGACGACGCCGCCTGGCCGGCCCCCGCCTGGGAGCCGCCCACCTGGCAGGCGCCCGAGTGGCAGGAGCAGGCCGCCGAGGCCGTCGCCGAGCCCGAGGTCGCCCCCGAGCCCGAGCCCGAGCCCGAGCTGGCGGTCGTCGACGGTGTCGCGTTCCGTCGCGTCTACCTCGAGCCGGACCCCGAGCCCGCGTTCGACACCGAGGCTGAGGCCGAGGTCGCGACCGAGTACGAGGCAGCGCCCGAGCCGCAGCCCGTCGCCGAGCAGGAGGCGCCCGTCTGGGCGGCTCCCGCCCAGGAGGCACCGGCCTGGCCGACCTTCCAGGCGCCGCAGGCCGAGGTCGAGTCGCCGACGCAGCTGTTCACCCCGATCGAGGCAGCCGCCGCCGTCACGCCGGAGCCGGTGGCCTACGCGCCGCAGGCACCGGTGTACCAGGAGGCTCCGGTCGCGTTCGCGGCTCCCGAGCAGGTCGCCGCCCCCGTGTGGGCACCGACCGCCGCTCCGGCCGCACCGGCAGCGCCCGAGGCGCCGTTCGCCGAGCTCGTGCAGACGCCGTCGGACGACGCCAAGGGGCGTCGCCGCTGGAGCCTGTTCGGCAAGAAGAAGGCGGACGAGGCTCCCGAGCTCGCCGCCCCGGTCGCCCAGGCTCCGGTGGCCGTCCCGGCCCCGGAGCCGGTCAGCCAGGCCGCCCCCGTGCGCACCTCGGCGTGGACCGCGGAGGCTGCTGCCCCGCAGTCGCCGGTCGGCGCCGACTCATCGCAGTCGTGGATGGCGTCGACCGCGTGGTCGGCCCCCGTGGCTCCGGCCCCGGTCGCACCGGTCCAGGCCCCGAAGGCGCCGGCTCCCCTGGAGCCCGCACCGACCGGCTCCTGGCAGCCGCCCGAGTGGGCCGCCCGTCCGGGTGGCAACCCCGCACCCGCGTCGACGGTCCCGCAGCCCACGCTGCCGCCGTCGGTCGCCCCCCGGGTCGGCACGCTCGACGACGAGGTGGCGGCGATGCTCGCCCTCCGGTCGGACATCCAGGAGCAGGCACTCTCCGAGCTCTCCCAGCTCTCGGCCTACCGGCCGGCGGCGTCGGGCGGCAACGCGGAGCGCCTGACCAAGCGAGTCCCCACAGCTGTCCCGGCGACGACCGTCACCGAGGACGAAGGGAAGCCCGTGCAGCGTGACGCGGACCAGCTCCGGTCGCGTCTGTCGAGCTTCCAGTCCGGGACCTCTCGTGGCCGCCGCGCCACGGAGGACCCGTCCGGCCAGAACGGCGTGAGCTGATGACTGCCCCCGACCCCACAACCGTCGTCACCGCCATGGTGGCGTCTGACCCCGCAGTCATCGACTGCACCAGCAAGGAGGAAGTGTGACCGCGCTCAGCACCGAGGCAGCCAACTTCGGCTGGCTCCTGGACAACTTCGTCCGGACCGTGCCCGGCACCCGCCACACACTCGTGGTGTCTGCGGACGGTCTTCTCATGGCGATGTCCGAGCAGCTCGACCGCACCAGCGGCGACCAGCTCGCGGCCATCGTCTCCGGGATGTCGAGCCTGACCCGTGGCGCCGCGCGCCAGCTTCGTGCGGGGGAGGTGCGTCAGGCGATCATCGAGATGGACAACTTGTTCCTCTTCCTCATGAGCGTCTCGAACGGCTCCGTCCTCGCCGTGGTCGCGGAGTCCAGCTGCGACGTGGGCCTCATCGGCTACGAGATGGCGATGCTCGTCTCTCGTACCGAGGCGACCCTCACGCCGCAGCTCATCTCCGAGATGCGTGGTCAGCTCCCCGTCGACGGCGCGACGCGCGCGCCGGTGGCCTGACAGCCACGAGGAGAGACTGACTCATGAGCGAGCACATCGAGTACGAGGCCAGAACGGTCCGGCCCTATGCCGTGACCGGTGGCCGCGTGCGCTCGGCGCGCTCCGACCTGCCTCTCGAGGCACTGGTCGAGGTGATGCCCGGCGCCGTCGCGAGCCAGGGTCTGCCGCCCGAGAAGCGGGCGATCCTGCAGCATGCAGCGTCCAACTACATCTCGGTGGCAGAGCTCTCCGCTCTGCTCCACCTGCCGCTCGGCGTGATCCGGATCCTCGTATCCGATCTCTCTGACCAGCAGTACGTGCGCGTGCACACCTCACAGCCGGTCGAGGTCAACACCGGTGAGTCCCCTGCCCTGTCCCTCAGCGTGCTGGAGAGTGTTCTCAATGGCATTTCCGCCCTCTGACGCCGCTGTGGCCGCTCCGGCGGGCACGGCAGGAAGCGTCGCACCCACAGTCGTGAAGATCGTCGTCGCCGGCGGTTTCGCCGTCGGCAAGACGACCTTCATCGGCTCCATCTCCGACATCGAGCCCCTCAACACCGAGGCCGCGATGACAGAGCACTCGGTCGGCGTCGACGACGCCGGCGGTGTGTCCGACCGCAAGACCACCACGACGGTGGCGATGGACTTCGGTCGCATCGCGCTGCCGGGGTCGCTCTGGCTGTACCTGTTCGGCACCCCTGGCCAGGACCGGTTCCTGTTCATGTGGGACGACCTGGTTCGCGGCGCCATCGGTGCCGTCGTGCTGGTCGACACCGACCGGCTCGACCAGTGCTTCCCGGCCGTGGACTACTTCGAGAGCCGTGGCATCCCGTTCGTCGTGGGTGTCAACTGCTTCGACGGCGTCGCCAAGCACCAGCTCGACGACGTCCGCGAGGCGCTCGCGATCCCCGCGCACGTGCCGGTCCTCTACACGGACGCCCGGTCGCGTGCGGCCACGAAGCAGGCGCTCATCTCGCTCGTGCAGCTCGCGATGGAGCGTCTGCGCAGCCGGTGACCCTCGAGGTCACACCTGACGGCGGCCGGCCCCTGCAGGGGGGTCGGCCGCAGTCGTGTGCCGGCGTCGTGGGGGATCATGGGGGCGTGCCCGACTCGTCGTCCGTCCCGTCGCCACGTCCGCGTGGCGACGACGGCGCGGGCGTGATCCCGCAGCCGCGCGCGGCGCGGGACGAGGAGCTCCTGCCCTCGACGCCGCCGACCCGCGCACCGCGTCCCGCGGCGGCCCCGACGCAGCGCGTCTACGCTGACGGGTCGGCGCTCTCCCGGTACCTGGACGGTGCGCCGTGCCGCAGGCAGTGGCTCGCGTGGACCGCGGAGCACGAGGCGCAGCTGATCACCACACCCCTGGGTCTCACCGAGCTGCGCCGCGTCGCCCGGCCGAGGGGCGTCGAGGCGAGCGGCGTCGCGCACGAGGTGGAGGAGCGGGTCGAGGTGATCCGCTTCTCCGACCAGACGCTGCGCGCGGCGACGAAGGTCTCGGGCGTGCTCCCGCCGTTCATCGCCCTGCACATCGGTGCCGCGCTCGCGCACCCGGACGTCGCGAGCGTGGCGACGTACGACGTGCAGCTCGCCCAGGTCTCGGCGCTGCACGGGCTGGCGGTCGTGTCGCCGGGCTGGCCGGCCCTGTGGTGGGAGCGGTCCGGGTGAACCTGCCGCTCAGCCCCCTTCCCCGCGGGGCTCGTGCGGCCTAGTTTCAGGAAATGACCGACAGTGCCGGCACGTCGACCGATGAAGTCCTGAGCCCTCGCCCGGCACCGCCGCTGCGGCCGCACCGTCGGCGTGCCGCCGACCCGGTCACCCACCTGACGCGCGACGAGCGCGCGGCCCGCGGTGCCGCTGCGCGGGTGCTGCTCCCGCGTGAGGCGCTCGCCGACGTGGGGTCGGGCTTCTCGCGGCCCGACCCCATCGACCTGCTGGTCTCCCAGGGGCACACGCGGCTGCCCGAGCTGGTGCCGCTCCGGTACGGCCGGATGGTGGCCACCCCGTTCACGTTCTACCGCGGCGCCGCGCTGATCCAGGCGTCAGACCTGGCCGCGACGCACGACTCCGGCCTCGACGTCCAGCTGTGCGGCGACGCGCACCTGTCCAACTTCGGCCTGTACGGCACCCCGGAACGCCGCCTCCTCTTCGACCTCAACGACTTCGACGAGACCCTGCCCGGCCCGTTCGAGTGGGACGTGAAGCGGCTGCTGGCCAGCATCGAGATCGCCGCGCGCGGCAACGGCTTCGGCCGCAAGGAGCGCCGCGACCTGCTGCTGAGCGTGGCCAAGGTGTACCGGACGACCATCCGGGAGTTCGCCGCGAAGCCCAACATCGAGGTCTGGTACGCCCGCCTCGACGTGGACGACTTCATGGCGAAGAACGGGAGCTCGTTCGGCAAGACGCAGTCCAAGACCGCGCAGTCCACCGTGAAGAAGGCGCGCACGCGCGACCACCTGCAGTCGGTGGCGAAGCTGACGGAGATGGTCGACGGCCACCGGCGCTTCCTCTCGGACCCCCCACTGGTCACCTCGATGACCGAGCTGCTGGGCGTGGAAGGTGCCGCACGGTTCGCCACCGGCATGAACGACCTGGTGCGCGCCTACCAGGCGAGCCTGCAGCCCGACCGCCGGCACCTGGTGGGTCAGTACCGCGTGGTGGACATGGCTCGGAAGGTGGTCGGGGTCGGGAGCGTCGGGACGCGGGCCTGGATCCTGCTCCTGGAGGGGGTCGACGCGGACGACTACCTCATCCTCCAGGCCAAGGAGGCCCAGGCCTCGGTGCTGGAGCAGTTCCTCGGCGCCAGCGAGTACACGCAGTCCGGGCAGCGGGTGGTCGAGGGCCAGCGGCTCATGCAGGCTGCCAGCGACACCATGCTGGGCTGGCAGCGCAACGAGGGCATCGACGGGGTCACCCGGGACTTCTACGTCCGGCAGCTGCGGGACTGGAAGGGCTCGGCGGTGGTCGAGGCCATGGTGCCGGCCGGCATGCGCGACTACGGCGGGCTGTGCGCCTGGACCCTCGCCCGCGCGCACGCACGCTCGGGGGACCGGGTCGCCATCGCCGCGTACCTCGGTGGTTCCAAGGCGGCCGACGAGGCCTTCGCCGAGTTCGCGTCGGGCTACGCGGACCGCACCGAGAAGGACCACGCGGCGCTGGTCGACGCCATCGCGTCCGGCCGGCTCGAGGCGGTCACGGGCGTCTGACCTGAGCCGTCAGCGACGGCCGAGGGCAGCAACCGCCTCCGCCACCAGCGCGGGGTCGGTCGTGGTGTACCCGGACGACCCTCCGCCCGGGCCGCCCGACTCGTCGACGTGCCTGCTGGCGGACAGGTGGACGGCGTCGACACCGGCGGCGACCAGCGCCGGGATGTCGGCCGGGCGCACCCCGCCGCCGGCCATGACCTGCAGGCGGCCGGCGGCCAGGGCGACGGTCGCCGCGAGCCGCTCGACCCCGTCGATGCTGCGCGCGGCACCGCCGGAGGTCAGGACGCGGGTGATGCCGACCGACGCGAGCGCCTCGAGCGCGGGGGCCAGCGACGGCACCGTGTCGAGCGCCCGGTGGAACGTGACCTCGCGCCCGTCCGCGGCCTCGACCAGCCGTCGCAGACCCGGCTCGTCCACCGCGCCGGTGGGGGTCAGCGCGCCGACCACCACGCCGGCCGCGCCCGCCGCCACTGCCGCGTGCACGTCCCTGACCTGCACGTCGAGCTCCTCCGCCGTGTAGACGAAGGAACCGGCGCGCGGCCGGACCAGGACGTGGACGCCGACCGCCGCCGGGACCGTGGCGAGGACGGCGTCGAGCAGGCCGACCGACGGTGTGATGCCCCCGGTCGCGGCGAGGGCGGCGCAGAGCTCGAGCCGGTCGGCCCCCAGGAAGGCGGAGGCCGCCGCGCCGGCGACGTCCTGGACCGCGATCTCGAGCCGGGTCACTCCCACGACAGCAGAGGTTCGCCGGCCGCCACGGTGTCGCCCGGCTGCGCGAGCCGTGTGACGGAGTCGCTCGGCGCCTCCAGACCCACGACCGGGCAGACCGGCGACCGACCTCCGGCGGCCACGACCGCGGGCTCCCAGGTGATGACGACCTGACCGGCGGTCACCAGCTCTCCCTCCGCGGTGTGCAGCGTGAACCCGGAGCCCCCCAGCTCGACGGTGTCGATCCCGAGGTGCACCAGCACCGCGCGGCCGTCCTCGTGCTGGACGACGAACGCGTGCGGGTGGAGCTTGAGGATCGTCCCGGCGATCGGCGAGATCACCTCGGCCGCGGCGGCGCGCTGCGGGTCGAGCGCAAGACCCGGACCCACCAGCTCGGCCGAGAAGACGGGGTCGGACACCTCGGACAGCCCGAGCACCTGGCCGGCGACGGGCGCGAGGACGGTGAGGGACGCCATCAGCGCAGGTCCTCGATGTCGGAGGCGAGCGTGTCGGCCTCGGGACCGACGATCACCTGCACGGCGACCCCGGAGCGGACCACGGCGATCGCTCCCGCGGCCTTGAGCCGGGGCTCGTCGACGAGCGACGGGTCCTCCACCTCCACCCGCAGCCGGGTGATGCACGGCTCGAGATCGAGGACGTTGGCGTCCCCGCCCAGCGCCGCGAGGATCTGCTCCGCCTTGGTCATGTTGGTTCTCCTCACATCAGCTCGTCGAGGTCGGTCGCGATGAGGTCGACGTGCGGACCGACGACCACCTGCACGACGCGCCCGGAGATCATCACCCCGAACGCGCCCGCCGCCCGCAGCCCGGCCGCGTCGACGCGGCCGGCGTCGCGGACGAGCGAGCGCAGTCTGGTGGTGCACGGCTCGATCTCGTCGATGTTGTCCACGCCGCCGAGCGCCGCGAGGATCGCCGCCGCCTGGTCTCTGCCTTCCGGCCTCATCGCCGTCCTCCTGCAGTCGTCGGGGTCTCGTCGGCCAGCACAGGGGCGGGCGACACGGGTTCGGGGGGTGCCGCGTCCGGCGCCGTGGGTGCGGCCCACGACACGTCGAGCGCGGGCCGGCGCCGGGGCACGAGCGCCGGTCGCGGGGCACGCAGGGGCACCCAGACGCTGTACCGGTCGGCCCGGTAGCAGGCGCGCGAGAACATGGTCGCCGCGTCGACCGAGTAGGTCCGCCGCTCGGCGCGCAGCACGGCCCGGGCGTCCCCGAGGCCCAGGAGTGACGCCTCGGTGTCCGTGGCCTCGTCGGCGGACAGCGTGTCCTCCCCCCACTCCGGGGCGAGGCCCAGGTCGCGCAGCGCCTCGTACATGCTCGGGGGTGGCCCGGCGTCGAAGAGCGTGGGCGCGAGCGCGACGGGCACCCACACCTGCTCGATGCAGATGGGCGTGCCGTCGGCGCTGCGCACGCGGTAGAGGAAGTGCACCTTCTGGCGCGGCTCGATCTCGAGGGCGGTCGCCACGTCCGGGGTCGCGGCGACGACCTGCGCGGTGAGCACCGTCGTGGCGGGTTCCATGCCGCGGCGGCGCATCTCCTCGCCGAACGTCGTCAGCCGCATCTCGAAGTCGATGCGCTGGGGGGCGACGAAGGTGCCGCGCCCTTGTTCGCGGACCAGCACGCCCTCGGTCACCAGGGTGTCGACGGCCTGCCGCACGGTCATCCGCGACAGCCCGAACTGCTGGCTGAGGTGACGCTCGGAGGGGATCGCGTCGCCCACCCGGAGCTCCTGCGCGACGAGCCCGGCGAGGTGGTCGCGCACGACGAGGTACTTGTGCGCGGTGCCGTGCTCCAGCTCGTCCACGTGCGGCCCACTCCCTCGTGCGGCGCGGTCCGGCGGCAGCCGGGACCCGCGGGGCTGCCTCGCGACGTGACCCTTGACACATCATGAGGTCTAGACCAGTCTGCTCGCAACTGGTCCAGACCAGACATCCCCCCAGAGCTTTCCGGACCACCCAACGAGGAGTGCTCCATGACCACCGTCACCGCGGACACCGCCGAGAAGCGAGGCATCCCCGGCCTCGCGCAGCTGCAACGCATCGGCCGCTCGCTCATGCTTCCCATCGCGTCCCTCCCCGCCGCGGCGCTGCTGCTGCGGCTCGGCCAGCCCGACATGCTGGGCGCCGACGGCCTCGGCGCCCACCTGCCGTGGATGATCCCGGTCGCCGCGGTCCTCGCGGCCGCCGGCAACGCGCTGTTCGCCAACCTGCCGCTGCTCTTCGCGGTCGGCGTCGCGGTCGGGTTCGCCCGCAAGGCCGACGGCTCGACGGGGCTCGCCGCCGTCATCGGCTATCTCGTCTTCAAGGGCGTCAGCGACGCCCTGTCGCCCTACGTCCTCGAGAAGGCGGGCGAGGGCGAGACGCAGGAGCTCATCGACTACGGCGTGCTCGGCGGCATCGTGATCGGCCTGGTCACTGCGCTGCTGTTCCAGAAGTACTACCGGATCAAGCTCCCGCCGTACCTGGCCTTTTTCGGGGGGCGCCGCTTCGTGCCCATCGTCACGGCGGGGGTCTCGGTGCTCGTCGCCGTCGCCGGCGCGCTGATCTACCCGGCGTTCCACACCGGCTTCACGGCGGTCGGCGACTGGGTCACGGGCTCGACGATCATCGGCGCGTTCGTCTACGGGACGCTCAACCGGCTGCTGGTCCCGCTGGGCCTGCACCACATCCTCAACTCGCTGCCGTGGTTCCAGTTCGGCACCTACACCAACGCCGACGGCGTGGTCGCGCACGGCGACATCAACCGCTTTCTCATCGGCGACCCGACGGCCGGCACGTTCATGACGGGCTTCTTCCCGATCATGATGTTCGCGCTCCCGGCCGCGGCCCTCGCCATCGTCCACACGTCGAAGTCGAAGAACCGCAAGGTCATCGCGGGCATCATGGGCTCGGCCGCGCTGGTCTCGTTCGTCACGGGCGTGACCGAGCCGCTCGAGTTCGCGTTCGTCTACGTCGCCTACCCGCTGTACGTCATCCACGCGATCCTCACGGGCACGTCGCTGGCGCTGGTCAACGCGCTGGGCATCAAGGACGGCTTCGGCTTCTCCGCGGGCGCCATCGACTACGTCCTCAACTTCCGGATCGCGACGATGCCGCTGCTGCTCATCGTCATCGGCCTCGGCTACGCCGCCGTCTACTACTTCCTGTTCCGGTTCGTCATCACGCGCTGGAACCTGCGGACGCCGGGCCGCGAGGACGACGACGACGACA
This sequence comes from Cellulomonas sp. P4_H12, assembly GCF_056400905.1. Lineage (NCBI taxonomy): Bacteria > Bacillati > Actinomycetota > Actinomycetes > Micrococcales > Cellulomonadaceae > Cellulomonas > Cellulomonas sp. P4_H12. The sequence continues at coordinate 17,577 of NZ_JBFUKJ010000028.1, read as the reverse complement.
CGGTGGCGATCTCCCCGGCCGACGAGCAGGTCCGCGCCGACGACGCCGCGGCGCAGGCGAAGGAGCCCCACGCGTTGGTCGACGAGACGGCCGTCGCACGATGACCACCGCGGTCGCCGCCGCCCCGCTGACCCTGAGGGGGTTCGGGGTCAGCCCGGGACGCCGGGTCGGCGTCGTGGCGCGCATGCCCGACGCGCCCCCGGCGCCGTCGCCCGAGCCCTCGGCTCCGGGCACGGACCTGGCAGCAGCGGCGGCCGCGGTGGACCACGCGGCGGCGCAGGTCAGGGACGCCCTGGCCCACGCCGCCGAGGCGGCGACCGGCGAGGCCGCGGACATCCTCGGGGTGACCGCGGCGATGGCGGCGGACCCGTCGCTCGCCGACGAGGCCAGGAGGCGCGTCGTGGAGACTCGGGCGAGCCCGGCGCGGGCGGTGTGGGACGCCGCCGAGCTCGTCGCGGAGCAGCTGCGTGCGCTGGGCGGCATGTTCGCCGACCGCGCCCGCGACGTGCAGGACGTGCGCGACCGGATCATCGCCGAGCTGCTGGGCCTGCGGCCGCCCGGGGTGCCGAGCCCCGGGCGGCCGTTCGTGCTGGTGGCGCGCGACCTCGCTCCCGCGGACACCGCGCGGCTCGATCCAGCACAGGTGCTGGCCATCGTGACGGCCGGCGGCGGCCCCACCGCCCACACGGCGATCCTGGCGCGCTCGCTCGGCATCCCGTGCGTCGTCGCGGTCGCCGGTGCGCTCGGCCTCGCCGACGGTGACACCGTCCTCGTCGACGGCTCCACCGGGGAGGTCGTGCGGCACCCGTCGGCCGAGGCCGTCGAGCGCGCGTCGCACGCGAGGCCCCGCCCGACCCGACTGGAGCACGCGGGGCGCACGTCCGACGGCCACCCCGTCGCGCTCCTGGCCAACGTGGGCGACCCCGCCGGAGCCGTCGCCGCCGCGGCGGCGGGGGCCGAGGGGATCGGGCTGTTCCGCACAGAGTTCGGCTTCCTCGGACGGACCACGCCGCCCGGCGTCGCCGAGCAGGTCGCGGCGTACGCCCAGGTCTTCGACGCCTTCCCCGGCCGCCGCGTCGTGATCCGTACGCTCGATGCCGGCGCGGACAAGCCGCTGCCCTTCGTCACCGCCGCCGGCGAGCCCAACCCGGCGCTCGGCGTCCGCGGCCTGCGCACCTCGTGGTCGCACCCGGCAGTGCTCGCCGACCAGCTCGCGGCGATCGCGCTGGCCGCTGCAGCGTCGTCGGCGGGGGTCTGGGTGATGGCGCCGATGGTGGCGACGGCCACGGAGGCCGACGACTTCGTCGAGCTGTGCGCCGACCACGGCCTCGCGCAGGCCGGGGTCATGATCGAGGTGCCCGCCGCGGCGCTGCGCACCGGCGACCTGCTCGAGCGCGCGCGGTTCGCGAGCCTCGGCACCAACGACCTCACGCAGTACGCCATGGCGGCGGACCGCGAGCTCGCCGGCCTCGCGCAGCTGTCCACCCCGTGGCAGCCGGGGGTCCTGTCGTTGGTCGCACTGGCCTGTGCCGGGGGCGCGGCGCGCGACCGCCCGGTCGGGGTCTGCGGCGAGGCCGCGGCGGACCCGGTGCTCGCGCCGGTGCTGGTCGGCCTCGGCGCGACGTCGCTGTCGATGACCGCCCGCGCGCTCGCGGACGTCGGCGCGGTCCTCGCGTCGGTGACTCTGGAGGACTGCCGTGCGCTGGCGACGCTAGCCCTCGCGCAGCGCACGGCCGACGACGCCCGGTCCGCCGTGCGCGCCGGTCTCCCGGTGCTGGAGGAGCTCGGGCTCTGACGCCGGCACCGGCCCGCCGTCAGGCGGTCTGGCGCAGAAACTCCTCGAGGGCGTCGATCGAGGCGGCGGCGTCGGCGCTGTCGTCCGCCGTCTCGAGCACGACCTCGTCGCCCGCCCCCACGCCCAGCGTCATGATCGCGAGGATCGATGCCGTGGCCACGGGCGCCCCGCCGGTCTTCGCAATCGTGACCTTCGCTGGGAGCCTGCCGGCCGCGGCGACGAACTGGGCGGCCGGACGGGCGTGCAGCCCCTCGGGAAGTGCGACGACGACGGAACGCTGCATGGCCTGCCTCCAGGACGGGTCGACGATGACCCTAGTGACTCTACTGGTCTAGACCATGTCGGCGCGAGTGCTTGTGGGAGACTCGTGCCGCTGCGGGCGCGACGCCCGCACGGGAGGGCTGTCTGAGCGGCCGAAAGAGACGGTCTTGAAAACCGTTGGAGCGGGACAACCCCGTTCTCGTGGGTTCGAATCCCACGCCCTCCGCCCCTCGAGTCCCCTGCTTCACGCATCCCTTCGCAGGTACCACCAGGCGAGGACCGCGCACACGAGGCCGTTCAGCCCACCGACGAGCACGTCGGTGGGGTGGTGCATGCCGCGGTAGAGGCGCGCCGTCGCGACGGCGAACGGGACGAGGAGGCAGATCGCCGTCAGCCCCCACCGCAGCCACGGCCGCGTGATCCGTTGGCAGAGCAGCGCGAGCGACACGTAGAGCGCCGCCGACGCGCTGGTGTGCCCGCTCGGGAACGCCGTGGTGGGGGGCGAGTTGTCCAGCAGCGCGACGTCGGGCCGCCCGCGGCCGACCAGCAACGACGAGGTGTAGAAGAGGATCGCCTGCAGTCCGAGCGCGATCGCGGGGACCACGGCCAGCCACCACTGCCTGGTACGCCACCAGAACAGCGCCACGACGACCACGCACACGGCGATGGCGTACTGGGTCTGGCCGAAGTTCGACAGCCACAGCGTGAGGGAGTTCAGGGTGGCGCCGCGGCGTGCCTCGAACCACCTGTTGACGGAGGTCTCCGAGGGCAGGTCGTGGAGCGGGCCCACGATGAGCAGGCCGATCCCGACCATGACGAGCCACCACAGGGCGCCGGGCAGGAGAGCCCGCGTGGCGAGATCGCGGCACGCCGAGCGGAACGTGGGGCGGGAGGTGTCGAGCTCGTAGCGGTGCACGAACGTCCGGACGGAGCGGGGCTTCGTCGTGTCGCCGACGAGGAGGGTCATGAGATCCCATTCGTGGGGGGCCGCGGGCTCCACCCCTGGTAGCCGAGGTAGGAGGCGCCGGCCAGCGAGGTGCCGAGCAGCATGCCGGCGACGACGTCGGACGGGTAGTGCACGCCGAGGAGCACGCGGTCCGCGGCGGTGAGGAGAGTGACGGTGGCGGCGGCGACGGGGACGACGACCCGGCCGCGCCGTCCGAGCAAGGGCCAGACGAGAAGCGTGAGCGTGACGGCCGCGGCGGCGGTGTTCGTCGCGTGCCCGGAGGGGAAGCTGGACCCGGGGGCGTGCTCGAGGGCGTCGTCCACCACGGGGCGGGCCCGCTGCACGAGCCCCTTGGCGCCGATCTGCACCAGCCACGCCGACATCAGCGTGACGAGGGCCCACAGCGCGCGGGTGCCCAGGCCGTGCCTGCGCCAGACCCACAGGCACACCAGCGCACCGGCGAGGTTGACCCACACGGGCTGGAGCAGCTCCTGCCACACCACGAGCGCCCGGAAGAACGCGGGGTGCGCACGGGTGAAGGCGGTCGCGGCGGCGATGGTCTCCTCGTCGAACCGGGCCAGCCCCGGCGCCTCCGCGCGCACCAGGTAGGCGAGGACGAAGACCGGGGCGGACACGCCCACGCCGAAGGCGACGGCCGGCAGGAGGGCACGGTGGCGGGACGTCGGCGCAAGCACCTCCGCAGGGTAGGAGACCCGGGAGTGTTCGGCGCGTTGGGGCGTGCTGCGTGACGAAACGTCCGAGCGGGACCAACGCGTTCCGATGCGTGCGAATGCCCCAAATGACAATACGGGCCCGGCAGTGGCACCATCGGACCCGCTGGATCACGCTCGCGACAACGACGTCGGAGGAACCATGTCTCGGTGGCCCGTGCGGCTCGGAACGACGATTGCTGCGGCCGGACTGGTGGCGGCCTCCGGACTGCTGGCGGCGCCGGCGTTCGCGGGGGGCGGGCCAGGCGGGAATCCCGGCGACCAGCGGCTCAAGGACATCCAGCTGCTGGCCATCAATGACTTCCACGGCAACCTGGAGCCTCCGACGGGGTCGTCGGGCTCGGTGACGCGACTGCAGCCGGACGGCACGACGGTGGCGCAGACGGTCGGTGGCGTCGCCTACCTGTCGACGCACCTGGAGCAGGCGCGCCAGGGCCACGACCGCTCGCTGACCGTCGCCGCCGGTGACCTGATCGGCGCCAGCCCGCTGCTCTCGGCGGCGTTCCACGACGAGCCGACGATCGAGGCGATGAACGCGCTCAAGCTCGACGTGACCACCGTCGGCAACCACGAGTTCGACGAGGGCTCGACCGAGCTCCTGCGGATGCAGAACGGCGGGTGCCGCACCAACCCGGACGGGACGCCCGCGGCCGACAGCTGCCCCGCCGGTCCCGGATCGTTCACGGGAGCCGACTTCCCGTTCCTCTCCGCGAACGTCGTCGTCGACGCGACCGGCAAGACCCTGTTCCAGCCGTACGTCGTCAAGAAGGTCAACGGCGTGAAGATCGGCTTCATCGGCATGACGCTCAAGGGCACGCCGGACATCGTCACCGCGGCAGGCGTGCAGGGCCTCTCGTTCCTGGACGAGGTGTCCACCGCCAACAAGTACGCGGCGGAGCTGCAGCGCGAGGGCGTGCAGTCGATCGTCGTCCTGCTGCACCAGGGCGGCACCCCCGCGAGCGGCGCCTACAACTACGACTGCAACGCCGGCGGCGGCCTCGGCCTGGTCGGCCCGATCGTGCCGATCGCCCAGCAGATCAGCCCGGCCGTCGACCTGATCGTCACGGGGCACACCCACACCGCGTACACCTGCAACATCCCGGACCCCCAGGGTCAGCCGCGCATGGTGACCAGCGGCTCGTCGTTCGGGCGTCTGTACACGGACATCGAGCTCAAGTACGACCCGCGGACCAAGGACATCGTCCGGCCGTCGGTGGTCGCGACGAACATGCCCGTCACGCGCGACGTCCCGGCTGCGCCGGCCGAGACCGACCTCATCGGCCGCTACACCACCTACCTCGGCCCGATCGCCAACACGGTCGTCGGCTACATCGGCGGGACGATCCTCGGCCGCGGCTGCACCGCCGCGCTCTGCGCGGCGTCGGGCGAGACCCCGGCGGGCGACCTCATCGCCGACGCGCAGCTGGAGGGCGTGAAGACCGACCCGCTCAACATCGGGGGCGCCGACTTCGCGATCATGAACCCCGGGGGGATCCGCGCCGACTTCGTCTGCGTCCCCGCCACGGCGCCGTGCGCCCAGACGTACAGCCAGGCGTTCACGGTCCAGCCCTTCACCAACGTCATGAACGTGGTCTCGATGAAGGGCGCGGACGTCCTCACGATGTTCGGCCAGCAGTGGGTGGGCCAAGGCACCGCGCCCAAGACCTTGCAGGTCTCCGCGAACGTCAGCGAGGTCGTGCGGGCGACCGGGGCGCTCAACGAGAACCGGCTCGTGTCGGTCGCGATCAACGGCGTGCCCGTGAACCCGACGAGCACCTACCGCGTCGCCATGAACGAGTTCCTCGGCGGCGGCGGTGACGGCTTCACCGCCATCCGCAACGGCACCAAGGCGTTCGTCGGCCAGAGCGACCTCGACGTGCTCGTCGCCTACCTGGGCAAGCACTCGAGCCAGGCCGCGCCGTACCCGGTCCCGACGGGCGGCCGCATCACCCTGGTCCCGTAGCCCTCGCGACGGGGTGGACGACCGCGTACGACGGGCGTCCACCCCGACGCCCGCCTAGGCTCACGGCGTGCCCCGACGCCACGTCCAGCTGCACGCCCGCCCGCCGCAGGAGGCGCAGGGGGAGGCCGTCGACGTCCTCGTGCGGCGGGGTCTCGACGCCCTCCGCCACGAGCTCGACGTCCCCGCCGACTTCCCGCCGCGCGTCCTCGCGGAGGCAGCGGCCGTGATCCACGATCCTCCGCCGCTGCCGCGGGTCGACGCCACCGACATCCCGTTCGTCACGCTCGACCCCGAGGGCTCGAAGGACCTGGACCAGGCGGTGTACCTCACCCGGCAGGGCGAGGGCTTCCGCGTGCAGTACGCGATCGCCGACGTCGCCGCGTGGGTCCGGGCCGGGGGTGCGATCGACGACGAGGCGCGCGTGCGGGTCGAGACCCTGTACGCACCGGACGGGCGCACGCCGCTGCACCCGCCGCAGCTGTCGGAGGGAGTCGCGAGCCTGCTGCCGGGGCAGGTGACACCCGCGCTGCTCTGGACGATCGACCTCGATGCCACGGGTCAGCCCGTGTCCACGACGGTCGTGCGTGCCTCTGTACGGAGCCGCGCCCAGCTCACGTACGTCGGCGCGCAGACCGCTCTCGACGACGGCTCGGCGGACGAGCCGCTGCTGCTCCTGCGCGAGATCGGCACCCTGCGCGAGGCGGCGGAACGCGAGCGCGGCGGCATCACGCTGCCCACGCCGGAGCAAATGGTCGAGCAGCGCGCGGACGGCGTCTGGACGTTGGGCAGCCGCGCGACCCTGCCGGTCGAGGAGTGGAACGCGCAGATCTCGCTGCTCACCGGCATGTGCGCGGCGCGGCTGATGCTCGACGGCAAGGTCGGGATCCTGCGGACGCTGCCCGACGCGGACCCGCGCGACGTCGAGCGGCTGCGCCTGTCCGCCCACGCGCTCGGCGTGCCGTGGCCCGACGGCGCCACCCCGGGCGACGTCATCCGCGACCTGGACGCCGGCAACCCGGCGCACGCCGCCCTCCTCACGGATGCGACGTCGCTGCTGCGCGGCGCGGCCTACGTCGCGTTCGACGGCGAGCTGCCGGCGTTCACGATGCACGCGGCGATCGCCGCCCCCTATGCGCACGCGACGGCGCCGCTGCGCCGGCTGGTGGACCGGTTCGTCGGCGAGACGTGCCTCGCGCTCAGCGCCGGCACGCCCGTTCCCGCCTGGGTCCGCGACGCGCTGCCGGAGCTGCCCGGGCTCATGGCGTCCGGCGACAAGCACGCCGCCGAGTTCGAGCGCGGCTGCGTCGACCTGGTGGAGGCCGCCCTGCTCACGGGCCGGGAGGGCGAGGTCTTCGACGGGGCGGTCGTCGACGTGCGCGCCGACCGCGACGCGGGCATCGTCCAGCTGCGCGACCCCGTGGTCCGGGGCCGCCTCGAGGGCGTCGGCCTGCCGCTCGGCGAGGACGTCCGCGTGCGGCTGCTCGAGGCGTCGGTGGAGCAGCGCAAGGTCCGCTTCGCGCTCGCGGACGCTCAGGCGGACTCGGCCTCGTCGTCCTCCGCCGGCGCCCCGAACCTCGACCGCAGGTAGCCCGCGTACCCACCGGGCGTCCGGCCGACCATCCGGCCCGAGGTGAGCACGTCCGAGGCGTCGGAGGCGACGACGCGCGCGCCGGACGCCCGCAGCGCGCCGACCAGCTCGACGTCCTCGTGCTCCGGCTGGTCGAGGAAGCCGCCCACGCGCAGGTAGGCGTCGGCGCGGACACCCAGGTTGGCGCCGTGCACGTGCCCGTTGGGCCGACCGGGCACGCGGGTGGCGCGCCAGGCGGCGAGCTGGTCCGCGGTGAGGTCGGCGGGGTCCGGGCGCACGGTGCCGACGACCACGTCCGCGCCGGCGTCCGCCCGACGCACCTGGTCGAGGATCCACCCCGGCGGCACCGCCGAGTCGGCGTCGGTGGAGGCCACCCAGGTGCGCGCGGGGTCGGCCGTGGACCGGCCCAGGGCGTCGCGGACGCCGGCCGCGCGCGCCGCACCTGCCTGGCCCTCGTCGAGGTCGAGCAGCCGGACGTCGAGGTGGCCCAGCGCGACCGACCGCGTCCCGTCGGTGCAGCGGTCGAGCACCAGGACGAGGTCGACCGTGAGGTCCGGCAGGACCGCCCGCGCGGCCTGGCGCGCGGCCTGCAGCGCCGCGAGGCACCGGCCGACCAGCCTCTCCTCGTCCCGGGCGGGGACCACCACCACGACGTGCTCGATCCGGGCGCTCACGCGAGCCCCGTCCGTTCCGCCACCGACCGCGGGTCGTCGCCGTAGACGTCGAGCAGCAGGTCCGCCTCCCGGTGGCCGGCGAGCAGGGTGAGGTCGGTGGTGCGCCGCAGCACGCGGTGCACCTCGTCGCCGCTCAGCGGGTACGCCGTGACCGGGTGCCGCCAGTGGCAGGCCAGCAGGGTGCCGCCGGGCGCCAGACGGTCCCGCAGGCCGGCCAGCACGCGCGCGAGCGTCGGCCGCGAGAAGTAGTAGCCGACCTCGGACAGGACGATCAGGTCGAACGGGCCGTCGGGCAGCCCGGCCGACACGTCGGCCACCTCGAACCGGACCCCGGGTACTCGTTCCCGCGCCCGGTCGACCGCCGCCGCCGACACGTCGACCGCCAGCAGGTCGTCCACGCGCCGCGCCAGCTCCGCGGTCAGCACCCCGATGCCGCATCCGATCTCGAGCGCCCGTGCGTACCGCCGATCCGGCAGCGCCGCGAGGGTCAGCGCGCGCTTGCGCTCCTCGTACCAGCGGTCGGTGTAGCCCCACGGGTCGTCGTGCCGGGCGTAGGTGGCGTCGAAGAAGTCGCCCGGCAGCGTCTCCAGGGGAGTGCTGCGTGCGCCGACGAAGACCTCGACGTCCCGGTCGAAGGCGCGCAGGAACGCCGGGTGGAGCGTCGGGGCGTCGCGGGGGTCGGCCGACAGCGCGGTGACCTGCGTGACGTGCGCGGCGAGCGCGCGGTGCTTGCGGACGATGGACCGGTCGGTCAGCTCCACCACCCCGAGCGCGTCCCACGGCACCCGCGGGTCGTCGGGGGTCGCCCAGTGCCACAGCCACAACGGGTACTCGAGCAGCGCGCAGCCGAGCTCGTCGGCCAGGGTCGCGCACACCTCGCCGACTATGCGGTGGTCGCGGTGCCCGTCGCCGCGCCAGTTCGCGATGAGCTGGTCGACCGGCGGTCCGTCGGCGAGGACCGCGCGCAGGTCGGCCTCGACCGCGTCGCGCGCCTCGCGCAGCGTCCCGTCGGGGTGCCCGAGCAGCGTCACGCGCGAGCCCGGGGACAGCAGGCGGACCGCGTCGAGCACCTCGGCCCGGCGCCGCGCGACAAGGTCCGGCGGGTCCAGCGTCGGCGAACCCGGGTGGGACGCGGAGCCGTCGGACACCACGACGACCTCGGCGGGGTGGCCGGCGTCGCTGAGCTCGGCCAGCAGCCCGCCCGCGCCCAGCGTCTCGTCGTCCGGGTGCGCGGCGACGACGACCGTGCGACCGGTGCGCCGCACCACGAGAGCGGGCAGCGCCCGGAACCTCTCGTCGGCCGACCACACCGCCGCGGGCGTGCCGGGTGCGCGGCCGTCGAACGTCACCACGGCGGCTCCTGCGACGCGGCGAGGGCCCGGCCGAGCGACACGTCGTCGCGCTCGGCGTGCTGCTGGCGGACGTAGACCTGCAGGTCGGCCACGCGCTTGGCGTGCTCCTCCTCGAGCGCCAGCGGCGCGGGCCCCAGCGCGTGGCCGGCGATGGCCACCACGTCCTCGCACACCGCGGCGACGGTCGCCCGCACCCGCTTGGCCAGGACACGGCCCTGGCCGGCGTCGAGCACGTCCTTGTCGATCAGCCGGGCCGCCTCCTCGAGCGCGCGGCGGGCCGACTCCAGGCGCTGGTCGACCGCTCCGAGGTGCATCGCGAGCAGCTCGTCGTCGCGGGCCGCGGCCTGCGCGTGCACCCGTCGCCCGATCCCCACGGCACCCCCGAACCAGCACGCCGCGACCCCGATGCCGCCCCACCAGAACCCCGGCCGCTCCAGGTACCAGCCGGCCGGCCCCACGGGCGTCGAGGGCACGCCGTCGAACGCCACGGCCGTGCTCGGGATCTCCGCCAGGCCGCGCGACACCCAGGGCTGGTCGAGCACGCGGACCCCGGGTGCGCGCAGGTCCACCGCGAACAGCCGGCGCTCGCCGTCGGCCAGGTGCGCGGTGACCAGCGCCGCGTCGAGCACGGCCGCCAGCGAGCACCACGGCTTGGTCCCCGTCAGCCGCCAGCCGTCGTCGTCGGCCGCGTCCAGCCTCACCCCGGACCCCTCGGCCGCGAAGACGCCCCAGGTGCGACCGCGGCCGTCGTCCCCGCCGGCCTGCCGGAGGATGGCGCGGGCGTCGAGATGCGGCTCCACGGCGCGCGCCACCGCCAGGTCGGCGGCGCCGAGCGTCGCCAGCAGCTCCCACAGGTCGGCCGTGCGGCCCTCGCCGGGCACGAGGTCGCCGGGCCACGTGGTGACCGCGGCGAGCGCGCCGTCGACGGTCGCCGGCAGGTCGGGCACCGCCGGCCCGCGTCCGGGCGCGCCGAACGGTGCCAGGCTCACCGCCCTGCCGATCATCGCCGCCACCCTCGAGAGCACCCGCGCCGGGGCCGCTGCTCGACCCGTCGTCCCAGGATCATCACCGCGGCGCACCACGCGCGCGACCCGAGCCTGTCCGGTCGTGGACGTGCGGCCCCCGGCAGGGCAGGGTCGGACCGTGAGCCCTGGTGCCGGACGGATCCGATGAGCGAGCTGGACGACGTCGCCGACGACCTCTACGCGGGGCCGCCGGGCGAGTTCATCGCGCGGCGCACCGCCGCGGCCAAGGCCGCCCGGTCGGACGGCGACCGAGAGCTCGCGGCCGCCATCGGCGAGCTGCGCAAGCCGACGGTCTCGGCCTGGCTGGTCAACCTCCTCGTCCGGGACGACCCCGCGCTCGCGAGCCAGATCGTCGCCCTGGGCGAGGGGCTGCGCGAGGCGGAGAAGTCTCTCGACGGTCCGGCGCTGCGCGAGCTGTCGACGCAACGCCGCCAGCTGGTCCGCTCGCTCGTGGCCCGCGCGCGCCGCCTGGCGCAACCCACGGGGCAGAGGATCGGCGACGCGGTCACGCAGGAGCTCGACGCGACGCTGACCGCCGCCCTGGCCGACCCGGACGTCGCCCGGGACGTCGTCTCCGGTCGGCTCACGGCGGCGCGCGAGTACTCGGGCTTCGGCACGGCCGGCGCAGGGACCGTCACGACGGGCGGCGGGGGCAGCGCGTCGACGGGTGCGGTGCGCGCGGACAAGCAGCCTGCGAAGGCGCCCGCCCCGCCGCGCCTGACCGTCGTCGGCGGCTCCGGGTCCTCCCGTCCCACGCGCACGGCGACCGAGGCGCCCGAGCCCGAAGAGGGCGGCGAGACGCGCGCCGAGCGCGAGCGCCGGCAGCGCCGCGAGGAGCGCGAGCAGCGGGCCCGGGACGAGGCCCAGGCCGCGTGGGAGAAGGCGGACCGGGCGGCGCGGGAGGCGCAGGCGCGCCACGACGCCGCCGTCACCGCGCGCGACGAGAGCGCCGCGCAGGTGGCCCGCGCGGAGGAGGCCGCCGCCCGCGCCCACGAGGAGGAGGACGACCTGGTCCGCGAGCTGGCCGAGGTCCGCCGCCGGCTCGCCGCTGCGGGCAAGACCGCGACCGCGGCGGACCGGGAGGTCGGCCTCGCGCAGCAGAACCTGCGTCACGACGACCGCGAGGTCTCGACGACCGAGCGCGAGCTCACCCGGGCGGACCGTGCCCGTGACACCGCGGCCGCGGCCCGCGAGGCCGTCGACAAGGGTGTCTAGCCACCCACGCCGGGTGCAGCGCCATGACCGAGGGAGGACAGAGGTGGGCAGGGACGACGCGCCGTGGGTGCACGCCGAGACGGTCGAGGAGTGGCGGGACTGGCTGCTCACTCACCACGCGACGGAGACCGGGGCGTGGCTGGTGTCGTGGAAGTCGCCCACCGGTCGCCCGTCGGTGAAGTACGAGCTGGCTGTCGAGGAGGCGCTCTGCGTCGGCTGGATCGACTCGTCGGGACGCACGATCGACGACGAGCGCCACGCCCTCTGGTTCACGCGCCGCAAGGCGGGCAGCGGCTGGGCGCGGACCAACAAGGAGAGGATCCTGCGCCTCGAGGCCGAGGGCCGGATGACGGATGCGGGCCGCGCGCTCATCGACGCGGCGAAGGCCGACGGGTCGTGGACGCTGCTCGACGACGTCGAGAACCTGATCGTCCCGGACGACCTGGCCGCCGCCTTCGCGCGCTACCCGGGATCGCGGGAGTACTTCGACGCGTTCCCGCCGTCCGCACGCCGCGCCCTGCTCGAGTGGATCGTCCAGGCGAAGCGGGAGACGACGCGAGCCGCGCGTCTCGACGAGACGGCGCGGCTCGCGTCGCAGAACATCCGGGCCAACCAGTGGGTGCGGAAAGGCTAGGCAGCCACGGCCGACTCCGCCGGCAGGTCGTCCTTCTTGGCGGTGATCAGCGTCAGCGCCGCGAGGAAGCCCAGGGCCAGCAGGATGGCGCCGCCGAGGTAGGCGACGTGGAACCCGGCGACCTGCGCGGTCGCGAGCGTCGTCTGGGCGGCGGCGTCGGCTCCACCGGCGGTGAGGTCGGACAGCTTGGTCGCCGTCGCGGACAGGGAGAACGTGCTCAGCAGCGCGAGGCCCAACGAGCCGCCCACCTGCTGCGACGTGGTGAGCAGGGCGCTGGCGACGCCGGCGTCGTGCTTGCCCACCCCGACGAGCGCGGTGCTCGACGCCGGGATGAACACCGCGGCCATGCCGAGGCTCATGACGACGATGCCGGGCAGCACGCTCGTGGCGTAGGACGACTCGGGCGTGGTGCGCAGCAGCAGGAGCATGCCGGTGGTGGCCAGGGCCAGGCCCACGAGCATGAGCGGCTTCGGCCCGACGCGCGGCAGCAGCTGGGCGACCACGCCGGCCATGGCGATGATCCCGAGGCTGAACGGCAGGAACGCGAAGCCGGCCTTGAGCGGCGTGTAGCCCAGGACGTTCTGGAAGTAGAGCGTCATGAACAGGAACATCGAGAACAGGCCGGCGCCGACCAGGAAGAACACCAGGTAGGAGCCGCCGCGGTTGCGGTCGAGGGCGACGCGCATGGGCAGCAGCGGGTTCTTCACGCGCGTCTCGACGACGACGAACGCGACGAGGCAGAGGACCGCGAAACCGAGGAAGCCGAGCACGGTGGGGTCGGTCCAGCCGACCGCCGCCAGGGTGCCGTCGGCGCCGACCTCCTGCTTGGCGGCCTCGGTGAACCCGAAGACCAGCGTGGCCAGGCCGAGGCTGGCCAGGATGGCGCCAGGGACGTCGAGCTTGGTGTCGCCGGGGGCCTTCGACTCGCGCAGGTAGCGGACCGCGAGCGCGCCGGTGACCAGTGCGATCGGCAGGTTGACGAAGAGGCACCAGCGCCAGTTGAGGTACTCGGTGAGCACCCCGCCGAGCAGCAGGCCGATCGCGGCGCCACCGCCGGAGATCGCACCGAACACGCCGAACGCCTTGGCGCGCTCCCGGCCCTCGGTGAAGGTGACCGTGATGAGCGCGAGGGCGGCCGGGGCCAGCAGCGCGGCGAACGCGCCCTGCAGAGCGCGCGCAGCGAAGAGCAGCCCCTCCGTCGCCGCGGCTCCGCCGAGGCCGGACGCGAACGCGAAGCCGACCAGCCCGATCACGAACGTGGTCTTGCGGCCGAGGTAGTCGGCGATGCGCCCGCCGAGCAGGAGCAGGCCGCCGAAGGCCAGCGTGTAGGACGTGATCGCCCACTGGAGGTCCGCCGACGCGATGCCGAGGTCCTTGGCGGCGGACGGCAGGGCGATGTTCATGATCGACGAGTCGAGCACGATCATCAGCTGCGCGACGGCGATGATCCCGAGGATCAGCCAGCGCCGCGGGTCGGGGGTCTCGGTCGCGGACGGCGTGACCGCGACGGACGTGAGGGCAGGCTCGGACATGGAGAACTCCGATGAGGAGAGGGGGGCGGCGTCGCCAGGGGAGAGAGGGGACCGCGGGACGGTCCGGGAGCGGACCCGACGTGCCGGGCGCCCGGGCTCAGCACAGCAGTGCCGCCAGGGCCGGTCAACGAGTTATCGGCCGGGTCTGCAGCGATCCTCTCAGCCGTTCCTCAGAAAGTTGCGGTCCGCAAGCTGTGGCGATGTTCACGGCCGTCGGCGGGAATGAAACGCCCCCCGTCGCAGGTCAGGAGCCGCTTTGGAGGTCGGCCACCCGCACGGGTACCCTGTGCTGGTCCTGGAGACGTCGCATAGCCCGGTCTAGTGCGCGACCCTGCTAAGGTCGTGAAGGCGTAAGCCTTCCGTGGGTTCAAATCCCACCGTCTCCGCTCCCCGAAAGCCCGGTCCTCGGACCGGGCTTTCGTCGTCGTCGCACATTTCCCGGGCTCGCATGCCCGCGGCCGTTCGAATGCGACACAAGGCCCGGGCCACGACAAAAGCCCCGGGCGTGCGACGCAGCCGGCCCCAAGTTCACCCGGTGGCCGGGCGCGTCTATGTCTGGGTGTGCCGCCGATGGGTGCTTTTGCCGAGCGGCCCAGGGTCATCTGGTTGCCTCCGGCGCCCATATGGTGGCCCGCACCATGCCGATCGCGCGGCGACCCGCGCGAGCGGGCACGCCGGTCGCGCGCAATTCACGCGCGAACAGGCATGCCGATCGCGCGACGAAAACCACGCGCCGTCGATCTTCGAAAGGGTTTCCATGCGAGGCAAGAAAGTACTGATCCTGGCGACGGCGCTCGGCCTGTCGGGCGCCTTCGCGGTCGCGCCGGCGTTCGCCGCCACCGACACCGGGGTCGGGGGCATCGGCGCAGCGTGCACCGACTTCGCCGTCTCCTCCGCGAGCGACGCCGACTGGCGCACCGAGGACGGTGCGCCGACGCCCAGCGCGGACGGCCTCGTGTTCAGCACGCCGACGGCGTCGGACAAGCAGAACTGGTTCCACAACCGCACCGTGCCGCTCGCCGGTGTGACGGGTCTCGGGTACTCCTTGAGCAACACGGGTGGCCCGCAGGCCGCCTACGACCTCGAGGTGTTCACGACCGGCGTCCCCGGCAGCTTCGCGACGTTCGTCTACGAGCCCTACGTGAACGGCGCCCCGCTCGGCGGGACCGGCTCGATCGAGACGTACACGTCGATCGAGCAGGGCAAGTGGTGGTCGTCGAAGATCGCCAACCCTGCGCCGGGCAGCCAGGCGCAGCCGATCACGCTCTCGGCGCTCTCGGAGATGTACCCGCAGGCGCTCGTCATCGCCAACGGCCTCGGCCAGGGCAAGAACAACGCGGGCTCCGTCACGACCGTGCACTCGGTGACCTTCGGCTGCGTCACCACCACGTTCTCCGACGCCCTCTCCACCGTGTGCGAGCCCGACGCGGTCGCGTCGACGAACCTCGACGCCGACGGCTGGACCGCCTTCGGCGACGGTGACGTCACCTGGGTCGACGGCGGCATCCGGATCGACGTCCCGGGCGACTGGGCCGAGGCGGGCGTCCAGCACGACGTCGACGGCACCCTGGCGGACATGGGGAGCGTCGTCGACTTCGACGCGACCTCGAGCCAGTACCTCGGCGTGCACCTGACGCTGTCCAACGGCGCCGACCTCGTCTACGAGAAAGAGGCGAGCTACAACGGCAAGTGGTGGAGCACCACCGCGCTGAATGTCGCGTCCGGCCTCGGCTATGCGACGTTCGACACCTTCGCCCACATCGTCGCTGCCAACCCCACGCTGGGTGTCACCGCCGTGCGGGTGCTCTACACCAACCCGGCCGCCGCCTCGACGACCGTGAACTCCGTCACCGTCGGCTGCACGACGTCGACGTTCGGCTACGAGGAGCCGGCGGCGACCCCGACGCCGGACCCGACGACGACCTCGCCCGCGACGCCGAGCACGTCCGCGCCGACGACGGCTGCTCCGACCGCCGGCGCAACCGCCGGACCGGCCGAGGGTGACCTCACGACCACCAACCACAGCGGCGTGACCGTCACGGGCTCCTTCGTGCCGGGCGGCACGATCACGGTGCGCGTCGATGCGTCCTACTCCGGCCAGACGCTGGGCGCCTACGTCTTCTCGACGCCGACCTTCCTCGGCACCAGGACGGTCAGCGCCTCGGGCACGTTCACGGCGCAGCTCCCCGCGAACCTGACCGCCGGTGCGCACCGCGTGGTCGTCACCGCCGCCGACGGCTCGATCGTCGGTTGGGCGGCGATCACCGTCACTCGCCCGGCCGCGCTGGCCAGCACTGGTGCGAGCCTGCTCGCCCCGGGCCTCGTCGCGGCGATCGCCCTGATCGCCGGCGCGACGCTGGTGCTCGTCCGCCGGAACGCTCGCGCCTGAGCGAACCGGCCCGAGGCCCCCGTCGGCACCTGGTGCCGGCGGGGGCCTTCGTCATCCCTGCCGCCGTCGTCCGAGCATCACGTCGCCGACGATCACGGCGAGCATCACCGCGTTCGACACCCAGTTCAGGGCCAGGGGCGTCAGGGCGTCGCGGAGCAGGAACACCGCGAGCACCACGACGACGCCCGCGAGGTGCGGGGCCGACCACCGGCCGCCGGTCGCTCGTCGGAAGAAGGCGTTGCCCAGCAGGTAGACCGCCGCCGCGCCGCAGACCAGGCCGGCCGTCCACGTGCTCGTGTGGCCGAGCGGGTGCAGCAGGACGAGCTCGTCGGCGACCGCCGTGAGCACGATGCCCGCGATCAGCAGGAACGGCACGTAGGTGTAGGCCGTCTGCGCGACCATGCCGGGCTCGGACTGCCGGGAGAAGTAGGCGGTGGCGGACTGCTCGGAGCGGTCGAAGAAGAGCAGCCACATGAGCACGGTGCTGACGAAGGCGGCGAGGAACGCGAGCAGGGTCGTGGCCGAGACGTCCAGCTCCGCGAACGCGGTGCCCGTCACGATGATCGACTCGCCCAGGCTGATGATGAGGAAGAGGGACACCCGCTCGGCCATGTGGTCGCCGCGCACGGCCCACGTCGTGGGGTCCGTCGGGCCCATGAACGGCACCCAGAACAGGGCGCGGGGGCCGGCCAGGTCGAGCAGGGCGGCAATCACCCAGAGCACGAGCCGGGCGTGCTCGTCGACGAGGGCGCCGGCGATCCAGAAGACCCCGGAGACGCCGAGCCAGACGGTGATCCGCACGAAGTTGACGGCGTTCTCGGGCCAGTGCCGGCCCATCGCCCAGACGGTGAAGAGGGTCCGGCCGAGCTGGATGGCGACGAACGGGACGGCGAAGAGCAGGGCCTTGGACTCGAACGCCTCGGGGATGGCGCTCGACATGAGCAGGCCCAGCAGCATGAGGACCAACAGCATCGCGCGCACCGGGACCTTGTCCGGGTCCAGCCAGTTGGTCACCCACGTGGTGTCGATCCACAGCCACCACACCGCCCACCCGAGCACCAGCGTGTGCAGCAGCGTGGTGAGGTCGGGGTGCGCGATCAGGCTGTGCGACAGCTGGGTCACCGCGAAGACGAACACCAGGTCGAAGAACAGCTCGACGTAGCCGACCCGGCTGCTGTCGCGCCCGTCGCCGTGCCGCAGCACGTCGGCGCGCATGCCCCAGCGGCCGCCTCCGGTGCCGAGTCGTCCGGTGGTTGCGCCTGCCGTCGCCATGCGCGCGATCCTGCCACGAGCGTGTCTGGGGTCACGGCACCACGGTTTGGGCCTGCGGGCCCGTGGCCTGTATCGTCGTCTCCGGCCCTGCGGGGCCGCGCGCCCGTAGCTCAATGGATAGAGCATCTGACTACGGATCAGAAGGTTGGGGGTTCGAGTCCCTTCGGGCGCACGTCGAGAAGCGCACCGCGATCACGCGG